>NZ_LJHZ01000080.1:0-139215 GCF_001296055.1 Novosphingobium sp. AAP93 | reverse complement strand
AAGCTTGCGAAGATCGTCAGGCGTATCAACCTGATCAAGAAGCGGCGTATGCGGATTAGACATTAAGGTGTCTTACACCCTTGAATCGGCTCTGTCGAACGTGAGTTGCGCCGAAATGCGCGTTGGACAGCACTCAGGCCGGGTCCGCCTCGGTTCCGCAGGCACCGCATCGCCCGCGGATCTCGACGACCGGACGGACTGCGGCAAAGCCCGCGCGGTGTGCCGCATCGCGCAGCGCACCGGTCAAGGTATCGTCATCGATGTGCGTCGCCTCACCGCAGGCATCGCAGATCAGGAAAATGCAGTCATGGTGGCAGCCGGGATGGCTGTTGGCGACATAGGCATTGGCGCTCTCAACCCGCCGTGCGAGGTTGGTCCGCACAAACAGGTCGAGGATGCGGTAGACGCTGTTCGCCGCAACGCGCTTGCCCCGCCGGGCACCGACGCTTTCCGCGATGTCGTAGGCCGATGCCGGTTTCTCATGCGCCGCCAGCGCCTCGAACACGTCGCTGCGCATCTCGGTCCACTGCTCGCCAGCCGTCTGCAGCGCATCGCGCGCTGCATCGACCAGCAAGGCTCCGGCAAAATCGTGATGGTTATGATGGCCCGCCATGACCGGAGAAATAAACCGCCTTGCCCAGAAGCGCAAATCCGGCGCGGGATCGGTCATCCCCGCGTAAAGTCAGGCTTCCACAGCCCCGGAAATCCACGCTTCAGCGCCGTGACCTTGGGTGCGTCCCACATGCGGATATAGCCGTGATCAGGGTTCTTCAGCGCGAAGTCCTGATGATAGCCCTCTGCCGCGTAGAAGCCGCGATTGGGCTCGACCGCCGTCACGATCGGGCGTTTCCACAGGTTGAGCTTCTTCAGCTGCGCGAGATAGGCGGTGGTCACCCGCGCCTGCTCCGGGTTCTGCGGCACGATCGCGTTGCGGTACTGGGTGCCGGTATCGGGATACTGGCGATTGAGCTGGGTCGGATCGCTCGCCACCGAGAAGAACACCTGCAGCAGCTGATCATAGCGCACGACAGCCGGATCATAGGTGATTCGCACCGCCTCGGCATGGCCGGTCGTGCCGCTGCTGACGATTTCGTAATGCGCGTCGTCCCTGCTGCCGCCTTCGAAACCGGAGACCACGCTGCTCACGCCCTTCACGTGGCTGAACACCGCTTCCATGCCCCAGAAGCAACCGCCCGCGAAAACCGCCGTCTTCAGGCCCTTGGCTTCCCTGGCCTGTACCGTCGATGCCGGGGCTGATACCCCCGCCTCAGCCTGCGCCGGCTGCAGACAGGCCGCCGCCAGCGTGGCGACAATCGCACCAGCCAGCAGGCGCAGTTCCATCCGCGAGCGGCTCAACGCTGCACCTGTGCGGTCGCGGCAGGGGTCGAAGCCTGAGCGGGCGGCACGCCGAACGTGAACGCCATCGCCGCCGAACCGAGCGCGAAGCCCAGCACCAGCGAACGAACCAAATCCTTGCCAAAAAGCGTCATCACAAATTCTTCCAATCTAGCTGCGCGGTGCGCCACGCCGCCTTGGCGTCGGCTCTACCGCCTCATGACTGGCCCGGAGATGAACCGGAGCATACAGTCGATGCGGTGCCGTTCGCTTGTTTCGGCCAGATGGTTACGGGCCCGCCGATTACAAGAGCGCTTCGCCGCTAAATGAAGGACCGGGTCGCTTGAAGCAGAGCGTTCGATTGACCTGCCCTGCAGTGCGCGCAAAGAAGACGGCAAGCCAATTTCATGTGCGGAGAGAACATTCCATGCGTCGTCCGTTGCCCAGCAGCATTGCCCTTGCGGCGGCGGCCCTCGCTGCCGCGCCGCTCCTCGCCAAGGACAAATCGCCTCTGCCCAAGGAGCTGCCGCCGGTGTTCGAAGCCGTGGTCAATTGCCGTGCGCTGACGTCCGACAGCGAACGTCTGGCCTGCTACGACAGGAGCGTGGCGGCGCTTGCCTCGGCCCGTGACAAGGAAGACATCGTCGTCGCCGATCGGGCCACGATCCGTGAGACCAAGAAGGGCCTGTTCGGGTTCAGCCTGCCCAAGCTCAAGCTGTTCGGGGGCACCGAGACGGACGGGGACGAGGTCAAGGAAATCGAGAGCACCATCACGGCGGTGCACTCGACCGCGGACGGACTCGGTATCTTCACGCTGGCCGATGGCGCACGCTGGAAGCAGACCGATGGCGGTGCCACCTTCGCCCGGCCCGGCGTTGCCATCCGCATCAAGCGCGGTACGCTCGGCAGCTACCTCGCATCGATCGACAAGGGCGCCTATGTGCGCGTCGTGCGCCTGTCGCAATAGCGCCCCGGTCGATCAATTCGAAGTGGTGGTCGCCTTGCTGGTCATCGCTTCGAAGGTATCCCGCGCGTTCTGGTTGCCCTGGCGCTCCATTGCGGCCCACTGCGAGATCGTGTGGCAGGTAAAGGTCCTGTGCACGAGCGAGCCGGTTTCCTCGGACTTGCGGCACTTGATGAAGTCCGGATCGTTCACCGAGCGGCCCTTGTTGAAAGCGCGGATTTCCGATTGCGACATCGCGGTCGGATCCTTTTCAAGCACAGGGAGTGCCGAGGCGGAAACCGCTGTGTTCCCTGCGGCGGCAGCAGCAAGAAAAATCAGGAAAGAGGCAGACATGCGGTGTGGTCCTCTGGATTCATCGACACGCAAGCGTAGCCTGCGCGCCGACGGCAGGCAAGGCAACCAGCTAACCCAGCGCTGCATCATTCGCCGCAAAGTATGCGGTAATGGCGGCGCACTCGCGTTCTGAAAGATGGGGATTCCACGCATCGACGATCAGGACCGCACGGCGGGCGTCGCTGTCGTTCCACGCTTCGTGCTCGATTGTGTCGTCGAACGCAAAGGCCTTGCCCTCCACCCATTCCCGCATTTCACCGCCTACGCGGAAGCCGCAGCCCGGCGGCACATCGAGGGCGAGGTGGACGATGGCGCGGGTGTTGGTGACACCGGTATGCGCGGGAATACGGCTGCGCGGCCGCAGAATCGAGAAGAAGGCATTGGGCGCGCGCCCGGGAATCCGGGCCAGCGGCAGGCTTTCCAGCACGCGTGCGGTATGCGGGCAGCGCTTCATCACCGCGGCATTCGGCACGCCATATTCCCATAGGAAGCAGGCAGACCAGTCCGGCGAACCATCGAGCGCGGACCACTTGTTCTCCGGGCTGCCGGGCTCCATCCGCACATAGGGCCGGATGGCTTCACCCGGCTCCGCCAGCAAGGCATCAAGCTCGGCACGGATTGCGCCCGCTTCGGCTTCCAGCGCTGCGAACCACGGAAAATGGCGCCGGTCGAAGAACTCGTCCGCTGGCAGGAAGGGGTAGTGCAGCCCCGCGCACTCATTGACGTAGATGCGGCGCTGGCCTAGCGCTGCTGCGGCAAAAGCATCGATCCGGCGACGTTCGGTTTCGTCACGCGCCTCTGCACCAAGCGACAGCGCTGCAGTGGTCGCTTCCGAAAGGCGCGAGCGCAGCCGCGTGCAGAATGCCTCGCCCGCCGCCAGTTCGGCACGGACCTGATCCGGGAGGCCGGGGAACTGCTGCGCCAGCTGGTGCACGCCGTCCCACGCGATCAGCGCCTTGGTCTCCTCGCCTTCGCGCTGGAGCAGCTGGGCCATGCGCAGCTGGGCGGTGAAATCGAGCCGGTCGAGATCGAGCGCGCGTTCCAGCGCCGTGCGTTCACCCGCTGAATCGCTGCCCAATCGGCAGGCCAGCGCGAGATTGATCCACAGCGAGAGCGCCCCCGGATCCGCCTCCGCCGCCTCGCGCGCGGCGAAGATGGCGGCAGGTGCATCCCCGGCGCGCAATGCGGCCATGGCGCGGGCATTGGCTGCCTGGGCTCGGGCCCGATCGATGTGTTGCGCGGTCATTGCGGCAAGTGTCTACAGCCCCGCGCCCAGCAGGCAAGCGGCGTTGCAGCCGGGAACATGGCGCCTTAAGGCTTGGATCATGGCTTCCGCTCCGTTCAATCCCGCCGATGCCGAATGGCTGGCGCACCGTCTGGTCGAAGGCACGGACGCGGTGCGCTTTGCCCATGTCCCGCGCGATGCGCATGCGGCCATGGCTTTTCTGGTCGATGACGGCTTTGTGGCGCAGTTCGGCGCGATGCCGCCGCAGGTCGATGTCCCGGCCACGCAGCTTCTCGCGCGGTTTGCTGCCAAGCCCCGGCTCGGCCTGCTGTTCCACTCCGCGTTCTGTGGCTCGACCCTGCTCGCGCGCGCTCTCGCGGAGCCCGGTGTGGCGATGGGCCTTTCCGAACCGGTTATCCTCAACGACGTGGTCGGCATGCGCAATCGTGGCGCGGCGCCCGCTGCCGTGGCCCGCAGCGCGGACCTTGCTCTGCGGCTGCTGGCGCGGCCCTTTGCGGCAGGGGAGGGCGTGGTGGTCAAACCCTCCAACTTGCTCAATCCCTTTGCCGAGTTGCTGCTGGCACTCGCTCCGGATGCGCGCGCGCTGTTCCTCCACGCCCCGTTGGAGACTTTTCTCGTGTCGGTGGTGCGCAAGGGGCTCCCCTGCCGCCTGTGGGTGCGCGAACTGCTGGAGGGCTACCTCAGGGCCGGCATCGTGGCGCCGCTGGGCATCACCCCGGAAGACGCTTTTCGCCAGAGCGACTTGCAGGTGGCCGCGACAGGATGGCTCGCGCAGCACCGCCTGTTCGCGGGTCTTGCCGGAAAGGTCGGGCCGGCGCGGCTGCGGAGCGTGACATCGGAGCAGCTGACCGGCGAACCGGCGCGGGTGATTGCGGCGGCGGCGGCGCATTATGGTCTGATGATGGCGCCTGATGTGGTCGAACGGATTGCCGCGGGGCCTGCGTTTACCCGGCATTCCAAATCAGGCGCGGCGTTCACGCCTGATCAGCGGCGCGATGAATATGCCCTGGCCCGCCGCGCACATGCGGACGAGATCGATCTGGTGCTTGGCTGGGCGGCAAAGGTGGCGGAACAGGCGGGTGTTGCGATGGATGCCCCCAACCCGCTGCTTCAGGACGCGTAACCCAGCTTCTCGATCCACGGCGCGAGGATCGGCATGACCGGCTCGAGATACGCAGCATAGGGTTCCCACTGCCGCGTGCCATCGAACAGACCGCGCCGCACCTGCCGCGCGCTGGCGGTCGAGACGCCGCGCTCGCGCGCGGTGCGATCGAAGCGGCGGAGATCCTCGCTCCATGCAAGCCCGGCAAAGGCGCAGACCTCGCGGGTCATGGCGTCGAAGTCCTGCACCATGCGGTGATAGGGCACTTCGAGCACCGCCATCGGCAGCTTGGCCAGCGCCAGTTCGGTAAGCCGCATCAAGGCATCATAGTGAAGCGCGGCCCCTTCGAGCGTCGTGAAGTCCATCGCCGCGTTGCTGAGCGCGAAGCTGGTCCGGAAGCAGCTCCACACCACATCGCGCGGATCGCGGCGGACAAGCAGGATCCGGGCCGCCGGGAAGAGCCGCGCGATCAGCGGCAGGCGGATGGATTTGAGCGGATCCATGTCGACCAGCGCAAGGCCTGCGGGATCGCGGCCCAGCGCCTGGCCCGCGCGCTGCCAGTAGGCAGATCGGTAGGTCGCAAGCGCGGCGTCGTCGAGCTGCGCAAACCGCGCGAGACCAGCAGGCTCTGTGAGGAAGGCGAGGTCCGCCTCGCGCAATGTGGGCATCTCTTCGATCGCGGCGGTGCCGGGGAGCGAGGCCAGAACGTTCTCGAGCAGCGTATTGCCGCTGCGCGGATAGCCGAGCACGAAGATATGCGGCGGCGAAGCGGGCGGCGCGATGCCCGGCCAGGCGGAAACGTCGGTCGCCGCCAAAGCGTCGGCGATGCCGGCGATGAACGCCCGGTGCGGCGGGCGGCCGGCAAATGTCGCGGCGTGGATCGCGGCGAAATCCTGCTTGGCACGGGCATAGGCGGCATGGGCTGCCGCCGGATCGCGCAGGCGATTGCAGGCATCGCCGAGCGCGTGGAGCAGTTCCATCCGTTCGGGTGAAGGCGCTTCCATGCGCGCCAGCGCGGGCTCGACAAGATCGCGCGCAGTCTGCGGCTCACCCGCTTCGAGTTCTATGGTCGCGAGCGCGGCAAGTGCTGCCGTATTGCCCGGATCGCCGGCCAGAGCCGCGCGCGCATGATGTCGTCCGGCCTCGGCCTCGCCATCGCGGGCGGCAATGGCGGCCAATCCCGCGTCTGCCGCCGCGCGGGTCATGGCGGGCGGCGACGAGCAGGCGAGGACCGCTCGGTAACAGCGCTTCGCCTCGTCCATCACGCCGCCCGCCGCCATGACATAGGCGCGCTCCAGCCAGACTTCGGCGTGGTCCGGAGCCACGGCAAGGGCCGCGTCGCATTGGAGCGCCGCATCACGCAGGCGCCCGGCGGAACGGTGCAAACCGGCCAGACCCAGCATCGCCTCGACCTCGCGCGGGTTCATCCGGAGGGCTCGCTCGAACAGCGCGGCAGCTCCGGCCGCATCACCCGACAGCGCGCGGTACCACCCCAGCGTGTTGCAGTCC
The DNA here is from genome assembly GCF_001296055.1 of Novosphingobium sp. AAP93. Lineage (NCBI taxonomy): Bacteria > Pseudomonadati > Pseudomonadota > Alphaproteobacteria > Sphingomonadales > Sphingomonadaceae > Novosphingobium > Novosphingobium sp. AAP93. The sequence goes on along the minus strand of NZ_LJHZ01000080.1, from coordinate 132,726 downwards.
GCTGCGGTTCCGCGACCGGCGTTCAGCGCAGCCGCGGCAGCGCGTGCGGCGGTTTCCAGATCCAGCGACATCGTGCTGCCATCGACCGCACCCGGCGCAAGGTCAACTCCTGCAGGGCCGGCACAAAAAAAAGGGGCGGGCATTGCTGCCCGCCCCCTGTTTGGCGTCTGGTCCGGAAAGGATCAGAACTTGACGCGAGCGCCGACCGCGAAGCGGCGACCCAGCGCGTCGTACGACGACGGGTAGGTGTTGCCGCTGTTGTACGAGGTCGAACCGATCGTGTTGCCGACGATCGGCGGCTTCGTGTCGAACAGGTTCTGGACCGTGAGGGTGAACGTGAACTGCTCGACGTTGAAGCGGACCGTAGCGTCGAGGTAGTCGAACGCGGCGATCTTGCCGAAATTGACCTTCTGACCGCTGAGCGCACCGCTGCCGTCAGGGATCGTGCCATTGAAGGCTGGACCCGAATCGCCGACGTCAAGCGGTTCCTGCTTGGCGCTGGACTGGTGGCGCCACAGGAACGACAGGTCGATGCCGCCCTTGAAGCTGAACGTGTTCTGGACCGACCAGATGTGACGCGGTTGGATCGAGCCGGTGAACGAGCAGTTCACCGAGTAGTAGCCGACGCACTCACGATCGATGCCATCCGGGGTTGCCTTGAACTTCGAATGGAAGGTGACGTTGCCGACCGCATTCAAGGTCCACTTCACCGAACCGATCGGGTGGCTGTAGTTCAGGATGATGTCGATACCATCGGTGAACAGCTTGCCCTGGTTGGTGAGGCCGCCGAACAGACCCTTGGTCGTCGCCGGGCTGCCGTCGAGACCACCGGTCGCCGGGTCGCGGCGAATGATGGTGCAAGCCGTGCTGGTGGCGCTGGCCGAGGTGATGTTGCCGAAGCAGGCGTTGATCAGGTCGCCCGGAAGCGGCGTACCGATCTGATCGGTGACCTTGATGTTGTAGTAGTCAACCGAGAGCGACAGACCGGGCGCGAACGGCAGGCTCTGGATCACCGCACCGACGGTGAAGGTGCGGGCCTTCTCCGGCTTGAGGTTGATGTTGCCACCCGTGGTGATGTTGGCCTGCGCAGCGGTCGGATCGAGGATCTGACCGATCGAGTTCGCCGGTGCGCCCTGCGCAAGGCAGACTGCACGAAGATCGGCGTTGTTGACCGGAGCCGCACCGGCGCAAGGATCCCTCGCGAGGTTGGTCAGGCCGGTCGTGTTGGGGGTGAACAGTTCCGCAATGTTGGGCGCACGGACGGCGCGCGAGTAGTTCGCCCGGAACTTGAGCTGTTCAGCCGGTTCCCAGCTGCCACCGAACTTGTAAGTCCACGTCTTGTTCTGCTGGGCAGCACCCGGCACCTTGTAGCTCGAGTAGCGCGCACCGCCTTCAGCGGTCAGGCTCTTGAAGAACGGCTTGTCGGAGAGCAGCGGAACCACGAGTTCGCCGTAGCCTTCCCACACGCTGTAGCGGCCGTCGATGTCAGGGGCTGCACCGCCCGCACCGCCAAGCTCGCCGGGGGTCTTCGACAGGGTATCGGAAACCTGCACCGCGCGATACTTGCGGTACTCGGCACCAAGCGCGAAGCCGATCGGCTCGCTGGCCGAAGGAACGGTCCAGCCGAAGTCACCCGAAAGCAGGCCGCGAACCTGCAGCAGCGAGGTATTGTTCGCGGTGGTCGAGGGCGAGAGCGTGTAGGCAGCCTGCTGCGGCGTGATCGAGCCGGCGGGGCCGAAGAGGTTGATCGGAACGCAACCGTCGTTCTGGCTGATGCAGGTGTTCGGGTTGGTCGCAAGCACAGCGTCCTGGACGCGCGACTTGAGCACGTAGCCGGTGATGGTCTGCAGGCGGTCGCTCTCACCGTAGCTGCCGCGAACGTCCCAGTTCACCGTCTTCGTCAGCGCGCCGCGGAAGCCGAGCGAATAATCGAAGATGTTGGTTGTGAACTGCGAGTTGCGGGTGCCGGTTTCGACAAAGCGGCGACGCACGACGGTATTGAACGTGCGGTAGTTCGGATCCGTCGGGTCGGTCGCGGCGCGAGCAGCGACGCACTGCGCATCGGTCAGGCCGTTGGCTTCGCAGAACTGACCGGCAGCGCCCGCAGGCAGGTAGGGGTTGCTGTAGGGGATCGTCAGGCGTTCGGCGAAGAGGCCCGAAGGCGCGATGATCGTCCTGACGGTGTTCTTCGAGAACAGGCCGCGGGTGTAGACTTCAACCGCGTCCGAGAGCTGATAGTTCGCCTGAGCGAAGATGTTGAAGCGCTGGAACGGCGTCTGGAAGATGTTGTACGGGTTGAAGTTGAAGGGGTTGAACCCGCGCTGCAGCAGACCGGTCGTCGGGTTGATCTGGCGGTTGGCGCCGTTGATCGAGAAGCGCGCCGGAGCCGTGGTGCCCGAACCGCCTGCGGTGCCCGAGAAGCTGTCGAGCTGGATGTTCGAGAAGTCGCGCGCGCCCTGATAGACCGGGTTCGAGTTCTGGTAGCCGAGGCTCAGCACGGCATTGCCGCGGCCGTCGTCGAAGTTGACGCCAGTCGTCACGTCGGCACGGAAGTAGTTGCCGTCGCCCTGCTGGGTGATCTGGTTCGACACGGCGAGATCAACGCCCGCGAAGTCCTTCTTGGTGACGAAGTTGACGACGCCGGTGATGGCGTCCGCACCGTAGGTGGTCACGGCCGCGCCGGTGAGGGCGTCGACGCGGCTGATCAGCGCGAGCGGGATGTTGTTGAGGTCGACGCGGCCCTGAAGGTCCGCCGGGACAATGCGCTGGCCATCGAGCAGCACGATGTTGCGGTTCGAGCCGAGGCCGCGGAGGTCGACGTACGACGAGCCGCCGTTGCCGTTGTTGACCGCCGAACCGATGTTCGGGACGATACCCGGCACCTGGCGCAGGACTTCTTCTGCGGTGTTCGACTGCTTGAGAGCAATCTGGTCGGCCGTGGTCACGTTGACCGGGGTGGCCTGAACGAGGTTGGGGTTGCGGATAAGGCTGCCGGTCACGACGATCGCGGTGGGCTCGACGGTCTCCGTCGCGGCATCGGCCTGCGGAGCGGCGGTCTGCGCGAAGGCAGGCGCGGTAGCGAGCGCGAGCGCGAGCGCAAACGGCGCGGCACCCGCCTTCAAGGCGGCGTTGTTGTTGGTCTTCACGTGTCCAGTCCCTTCGATGGGTGGCCCCAACCCCGGACAGGGTCCCCAAGGCCACCGGAAGAAGTTCCCCGACCGATTACGCCTCTCCCCCGGTCTGCGCCGGGCCCGACAGATGGCGTTCGATCTTTGAGGAACGGTGAGGCTTACTGGGAGATTTCGCCCTGTTCATGGAAGGCTCATCTGCAACCAATCTGCAAAACGTCGCCGCTCTGTGGCGTGACTGCAACACACTGTAAGCACTCGGCAACGCGTATGATACCGCATGCCAGAGCTGTTCTCGGCTATAAATTATATCCGGATCGGTGTAAGTGAAACTTTTTATGCGTGGTCCGCGCATGCCGGAAAGAAATGTGCGTGAGACTGCAGTTTCAGCGGGATGGCTCGACAAACAGACGCGGATCGAGACGGCGACCCTTCCAGGTGAGCGCCCAGTGCAAGTGCGGCCCGGTTGCTCGTCCTGACATGCCGACGTGTCCAATCAGCTGTCCTTGCCTGACGGTGTCGCCCTCGTGCACCACCAGATCGGAGCAATGGAGAAACGCCGAGAATAGCCCCATTCCGTGGTCGAGGATCAGCAGGTGGCCCTCAAGCGTGAACGGCGCGTCGCTCGCGGCGAGAGTCACTGTGCCGTCGGCGGGTGCGAGGATCGCGGCGCCTTGCCCGGCCGCGATGTCGATACCCGCATGATAGGCGCCGGGTTCGCCGCGGTAGATCCGCTGCGCGCCGAATTCGCCGGAGATGCGCCCCCCAGCCGGCCAGGCCATCGTCTGCCGCCAGCCGGTCGCACCACTGTCCTTTGCGCGCGCAGCGCCGATCCGGGCAAGCTCCGCCGCGCGGCGCGCCTTGAACTCCGCGTCGGGCATGGCGCCGGGACGTCGGGCAACGTTCACCGATTCGATCCGCCACCCGCGCGGCGCGATCGCCAACTCGGTGGAGAGTGAAAATCCTTCAGCGGCCACGACGGTGAGGGCGAGACTGGCCGGTGCGTCGCGATCGAATGCCGCAAAGAATGTGCCGTCGGATGCCAGCGGAAGGGCGGTTCCACCTAGCGTGACGCTCCGCGTGCCTGTCGGCGCTGTGCCGCGAAGCCAGCCGCCTTGGGTCAACTTGCCGCGATACTGGAGCCCTCCGATGGCGGTCGTGACCTGCTCGGGCGGGGCCGCAGCCTTCAGCGTTTGCGCAGCAACCGGTGCTGGCGAGGGTGGCAGCGCCGGTCCCTGACTTGCGCCGCAGCATGCAAGGACGGCAATGGCACAAAACGCACCGCGCAAGGCAGCGCCAAGCGGCGACATGCCGCCCCCGGTCATTCCCCGCCGAGCAGGCGGCGCGTCGCGATTTCAGCGCTGGCGTAGGCTTCCTGCTTCTCGACGCTCCAGTAGCGCAGCATGTCGAGCCCGATCCGCGCGCCGCTGACCGCGCAGATCACATGATCGCCCGCACTGAGCTGGCGGAAGTGGCTGGGCAGGTAGTGCAGGCGCGCAAGGCGATTGGCGGAGTTCATCAGCATGGGGGCAATCTAGTCGTTCCTGGCGCTCAAAGCAATTTCGGCTGCGCATCACCCGGCGCAGGCGAGCGCGGCTTCGGCGCAGGACGGCTTTGGGCTGGTGCAGTGCCGGGGGCAACCTCGAGCACGCCATCGGCGAACTTGAGCTGCAGCAGGGCCTCTGCCGCTGCCGCATCGCGCGAACGGATCAAGGAACCATCCACTGCCTTGACCAGCACATAGCCGCGCGCCAGCGGGGCTTCGGGATCGAGCGAGCGGCGCAGCCGGTCAAGCGCGCCAACTTGCGTCCGCGCCGCCTCGATCCGCTGGAGCACCACCGCCGGGCGCAATCGCTGCGCCGCCAGCCTTTCACGCGCCTGTTGCAGCCTTGAAGTCAGCGCGGCGGGGCGCAGGCCCGCCGAGCGCTGCGCCAGCAGGGTTGCGGCAAGGCCCGTCCGGTGGACCAGCGCGCGGCGCAGCCGGTCGCCGAGTTCATCGAGCCGCTGCGCCTGCCCTTCGAGCAAGGCTTGCGGCGCAGGCAGGCGCCGCGCGCGCTGCTCAAGCCGCTCGCGGGATAGGCTGAGCAGCCGCACCGTCGCGCGCTGCTTGCGTGCCTGCAGATCGGCAAGGCCCGCCATGAGCTCGCCGCGCACCGGCACCGCCATCTCGGCGGCGGCTGTGGGCGTCGGCGCGCGCACATCGGCGGCGAAGTCGGCCAGCGTCGTATCGGTCTCGTGTCCCACCGCGCTGATCGTCGGGATCGTCGAGGCGGCGATCGCGCGCACGACATCCTCATCGTTGAAGCACCACAAGTCCTCGATCGAGCCGCCCCCGCGCGCGACGATCAAAAGGTCGGGCCGAGGCACAGGCCCACCCGGCTCCAGCGCCGAGAAACCCCTGACCGCCGCCGCGATCTGTGCCGCTGCGCCCGGGCCCTGCACGAGGACCGGCCAGACGACGACATGGGTCGGAAACCGGTCGCGCAGGCGGTGCAGGATATCGCGGATCACCGCACCGGTAGGCGACGTCACGACGCCGATCACGCGCGGCAGATAGGGCAGGGGGCGCTTGCGCTCGCGCGCGAACAGGCCTTCCGCCTCAAGCCGCGCCTTGGTCTTGGCGAGGAGTGCAAGCAGCGCACCTTCGCCGGCAATCTCCATCCGCTCGATCACGATCTGGTAGTTGGAGCGTCCGGGGTAGGTCGTCAGCTTGCCGGTCGCGATGACTTCGACGCCGTCTTCGGGCATGAAGCCGAGCCGCTGCGCCCCGCCGCGCCACATCACCCCATCGAGCCGCGCGTTCTCGTCCTTCAGGCTGAGATAGAGATGCCCGGAAGCCGCGCGCTTCACGCCGGAAAGCTCGCCGCGCACCCGCACGAAGCCGAAGCGGTCTTCCACAGTGCGCTTGAGCAGCTGGGAAATCTCGCTGATCGACAGCGCCGGGGCGTTGTCGCCTGCGGTCTGGGCCGCTAACAGCCCGGCATTCTCTTGATCACGGTAAGGCGGCATTTCTGGCATGAACATCCTGCTCATCGGCGCTGGCGGGCGCGAACATGCGCTGGCGTGGAAGCTGGCGCAATCGCCGCGTTGCACCGCGCTGTGGGCTTCGCCGGGCAACCCCGGCATTGCCGAAGTGATTGCGGCGCACGGACAGGGCGACTGCGTGTCGCTCGTCCTGACCGATCACGCCGCGGTGGAAGTGTTCTGCAAGGCGCAGGACATCGGTCTCGTTGTGGTCGGCCCCGAAGCGCCGCTTGTCGATGGCCTTGGCGATTCGCTGCGCGCCGCCGGGATCGCCGTGTTCGGGCCGGGCAAGGTCGCGGCGCAGCTGGAAGGCTCCAAGGGTTTCACCAAGGACATGTGCGCGCGCGCAGGCATCCCGACGGCGGGTTATGTCCGCGCGAAGAGCGCTGCCGAAGCCCACGCTGCACTGGCCGATTTCTCGCTCCCGGTGGTGATCAAGGCGGATGGCCTTGCAGCGGGCAAGGGCGTGGTCATCCCCCAGACTGCCGAGGAAGCCGCCGCCACGGTCGACGACATGTTCGGCGGGGCGTTTGGCGGCGCGGGCGCGGAAGTGGTGATCGAGGAATTCCTCGAAGGCGAGGAAGTCAGCCTCTTCGCGATCACCGACGGCAACACCATCGTGGCGTTCGGTTCGGCGCAGGACCACAAGCGGGTGGGGGAGGGTGATACCGGCCCGAACACCGGCGGCATGGGCGCCTACAGCCCGGCGCCGGTGCTCACGCCGGAGCTCGAAGCCCGCGCGATGGCCGAGATCATCGCGCCGACCGTGAAGGCCATGGCCGAGGCCAGGATGCCCTATTCGGGCGTACTGTTCGCTGGACTGATGCTCACGCAGGAGGGTCCCAAGCTGATCGAGTACAATTGCCGCTTCGGCGATCCCGAGTGCCAGGTGCTGATGATGCGGCTGGAAAGCGATCTCGTCGATCTGCTGGATGCCTGCGCGCGGGGTGAACTGGCCGGAGCTGCCGCCCCGTCACTGAGCAGCGAGAGCGCGATCACGGTGGTCATGGCGGCCAAGGGCTATCCGGGCACACCGGCCAGCGGCGGCCTGATCGAGAATCTTGCCGCCGCCGAAGCGCAAGGCGCCAAGGTGTTCCATGCGGGCACGGCCTTGTCGGGCGAGGGCGCTCTGGTTGCCAAAGGTGGCCGGGTGCTCAATGTCACCGCCACCGGCCAGACCCTCAGGGAAGCCCGCGAGCGCGCTTATACCGCCGTCGCGGACATCCGCTTCGACGACGGCTTCTGGCGCCGCGATATCGGCTGGCGCGAACTGGCGCGCCAGTCCGATTAGAGGCGCTCTGCCACCAAGGCGGAGAGATCGGCTTCGGGCCGCGCGCCGTAGTGCGAGATGACTTCGGCCGCGCAGATCGCGCCGAGCTTCAGGCATTCGGCGAGGCTCTTGCCGCGCACGTGACCGAACAGGAACCCGGCGGCGAAGAGATCGCCTGCGCCGGTCGTATCGACCACCTTCGCCACAGGCTCGGCGGGAACTGAAACGTGCTCGCCGTGGGCAACGGCATGCGCACCCTGCTCGCTGCGGGTCACGACGAACACCGGCACCTTGGGTGCCAGCTGCGCAATCCCCGCGTGGAAATCGTCCTCGCCGGTCAGCGCGGCCAGTTCGTGCTCGTTGGCGAAGAGGATGTCGATCTCGCCCGCCGCGATGAGCGCGCGGAAATCATCGCCGTGGCGCGCGATCACGAAGCCGTCGGACAAGGTGAACGCCACCTGCCGACCGGCCTCGCGCGCTGCCGCGATGGCACGGCGCATGGCTTGCCGGGGCTCTTCCGGATCCCACAGATAGCCTTCGAGGTAGAGCACTGACGAATCGGCAATCACGCTTTCATCGAGCGCCGCGGCCGGCAGGAACTGCGATGCGCCGAGGTAGGTGTTCATCGTGCGCTGGCCATCGGGCGTCACGAAGATCAGGCAGCGCGCCGTGGCCGGATCTTCGCCGCGCGCCGGAGTGGCGAAGTCGATCCCACCCGCACGGATGTCATGCGCGAAGACTTCGCCGAGCTGATCGTCCGCGACCTGACCGATGAAGGCGCACTTGGCGCCAAGCGCGGCAAGGCCCGCCAGCGTGTTCGCCGCCGATCCGCCCGAAATCTCGCGCGCAGGCCCCATCGCTTCATAAAGTTCATGCGCGCGGGCCGTATCGATCAAGGTCATGCCGCCCTTGGCCAGGCCCAGTCTTGCGATGTCGTCCTCTGTTGCCGGGGCCATGACGTCGACAATCGCGTTGCCGATGGCGATCACATCGAAGCGGGCAGGGGCAAGGCTCATTCAAAACTCCGTTCACGGCGATCGCGCGGGCCGTAGCGGGCAGGGCGACGCGGCGCAACGACAGGCTGCACCGTTTTGCGATGCGTTGACAGCGCGCGGTCCAGCGGCGATTCACCGCCGCCATGAACGCACGTCATCTGTTGGTTCTTCCGGCGCTGCTGGCCATTTCCGGGTGTGGCGGCAGCACCGAAGCGGTGCGCCCCTTGCCGCCACCTCCTGCGCCGAAACTTCTCCGTCCGGCGCCGCCCGCCGCAATCCAGACGCAGCGCCCCCGTCCTCATATCCAGGTCCTGCCCGGCCTCGAAGGCGTGATCGGTGCCGATGCCGAAGCGCTGACCCGCCAGTTCGGCGCGCCCCGGCTCGATGTGCGCGAAGGCGATGCGCGCAAGCTGCAGTGGAGCGGCGTTCCCTGCGTGCTCGATGCCTATCTTTATCCGCCAGATGCGGGTGGCCGTCCGATCGCGACTTTTGTCGATGCACGGCGCGGCGACGGGCGTGACGTCGATCGCGCGGCTTGCGTGGCAGCGCTCAGGAAGACTCGCTGACGGCGCAAGTCGCTGCGGGGGGCAAGGCAGCCCAAGGCGCGAACGCTGCGACGCCCTGCCGTGAGACATCGGCAAGCGTATAGCGGTCGAGCACGCCGAGGAAGGCCTCCAGCGCTTCCGCCAGCACGCCGCTGAGCGCGCAATCGGCCCGCAGCGCGCAAGTCGCGCAGTCCGCCAAGCGCATACCCTTTTCGAGTGTGCGGACCACTTCGCCGACCGCGATGTGCTCCGCGGGTCGCGCCAAGGCGATGCCCCCGCTGCGCCCGCGATGCGACACCGCGAAGCCCGCGGCGACCAGCGCCTGCGCCACCTTTGCCACATGGTGGTAGCTCAGCCCCTGTTGCGCCGAAAACGCGGGCAAGCTCAGCGAACCCTCCTCGCGAGCGAGGACGATCAGCAGGCGCAGGCCAAAGTCGGTGTGCTGGGTAAGCTGCATGGTGGTGCACAGACTCCTTTTCTCGCTTGCTTAAATCAAGCAGATAAAATACCGGTATTTTCAATACCTGATTGGAGAGACCCCATGCGCACCGCTTCCGAACATGCCCGCACCCTGGTCAAGGCCACCGCTCCGGTGATCGAGAAGCACGTGGTCGACATCACCACCGCGATGTACAAGCGCTTGTTCGTGAACGAAGCCGTGAAAGGCATGTTCGATGCTGCCGCGCAGGAAAGCGGCGAGCAGCCGCGCCGCCTCGCGGGCGCCATCCTCGCCTATGCAAAGAACATCGATCATCTCGAGAACCTGGGCGCTGCGGTGACGAAGATGGTCCGTCGCCATGTCGAAACCGGCGTGAAGGCCGAGCACTACCCCTATGTCGCCGAGGCGCTCTTGCCGGCGATTCGCGATGTCGTCGGTGCAGAGGTGGCGACAGACGACGTTCTTGCCGCCTGGGGCGAGGCCTACTGGATGCTCGCCGATATCCTGATTGCCGCTGAAGCCGAGGCTTACGCCGAAGCCGCCTGAACAAGGCCCCCCGTCAGCGGTACGGGCCGCCTGCCGAGCACACCCCTCTGGCGCGGCAGGCGGCTCGCCGAGCCTCACTCGGGCGCGAAGCTGATCTCGGCATGGGCGCGCAGGCGCTCGACCAGCGATTCGCCCAGCAGAGCGCCCGGCGTGGCGATCGCGCCTTGCGCCTCGCAGGAAAGCAGCGCGATCCCTGTTTCCGCCAGCATGCGGCTGGTCGAGCCATAGCCCGGATCGTACCGGCCCTTGACGCCATAGCGGACCTCGCGACCATCGGGCATCTCGCCGATGAACAGCACATCATAGTGGCCGTTGAGCCGCTCTTCCGCGGTCGGGCCTTCGCCCGGCTTGGGATCGTTCGGCCCGCCGATCATCGGCGTCTTCGCCATGTGTTCGGCAATCGCCTGGCCCTGCTCGCCCGGCCCGGTCAGCACCATCTCGTCATAGACGAAGTCCGCGCCATAAGGGTGTCCGCGCAGCAGGTTGGTGCGGTGGACGTTCTTCGTGTTGATCACCGCCATGATGAAGGGCGCCGCCCAGCTGCCGGTCGCCTCGTCGAGGAATGGCTTGTCGCCCGCCGGCTGCTCCGGCCCCTCGAAGCCCGGTGTCAGACCGAACGGGCTCGTCATGATCGGGATCAGCGAGGGGTTGGCACCCAGCGCCTTGAGCGTCGCGCCAAGGCTGGCGGCCGTGCCGCCCGAAAAGCCGCCCACCATCGCCCGCACGCGGCACTTCACGCGCGGGGCCGGAGCGCCGAAGCGCGCCTTGGCTTCCTGCTGCAGCATGTAGACGCCAAGATCGAACGGGATCGAATCGAAGCCCGAGGAGAACGCCACGCGCGCGCCGGTTTCCTTCGCCTGCTCATGCAACGCATCGACCATCTGGCGCATCCACACCGGCTCACCGCAAAGGTCGGCATAGTCCGTCCCCGCCGCGACACAGGCGCGCAGCACCGGCTCGCCATAAAGCTGGTACGGTCCGACTGTCGTCACCACGACGCGGGTCTGCTCCGCCATCGCGGCGAGGCTGGCGGGATCGCTCGAATCGGCCACCACCAGCGGCGTATCCGCCGGCGCGCCGATCAGATCACGCACTTCGGCGAGCTTATCCGCACTGCGCCCGGCCATGGCCCAGCGCGGGCCGTCCTTCCCGTAATGGTGCGCGAGGTATTCGGCCACAAGCCGCCCGGTATAGCCGGTCGCGCCGTAGACGATGATGTCGAAGGGTCGTTCTGACTTGCTCGTTGGCATTGCTCTCTCCCTTGTTGGGCTGTTCTTCAAAGCCTCGGCAGAGTCACTCCGCGCTGGCCCATGTATTTGCCCGCGCGGTCTGCATAGCTCACTTCGCACGGCTCGTTGCCCTGCAGGAACAGGAACTGGCAGGCGCCTTCGTTGGCATAGATTTTGGCGGGCAGCGGCGTGGTGTTGGAAAACTCCAGCGTCACGTGGCCTTCCCAGCCCGGCTCCAACGGCGTCACGTTCACGATGATCCCGCAGCGCGCATACGTCGACTTGCCGAGGCAGATGACGAGCACGTCGCGCGGCACGCGGAAATACTCGACCGTGCGGGCGAGCGCGAAGGAATTGGGCGGGATCACGCAAACGTCGGTCTTGCGGTCGACGAACGAGTTGGAATCGAAGTCCTTGGGATCGACCACCGACGAATCAATATTGGTGAAGATCTTGAACTCGTCCGCCACCCGCGCGTCATAGCCATAGGACGAGAGGCCATAGGAAATGCAGCCCTCGCGCCGCTGGCTTTCCACGAACGGCTCGATCATGCCGTGTTCCAGCGCCTGATCACGAATCCACTTGTCGGAAAGAATGGCCAATGCGGCGCTCCGGTAGGTTGGGTGGTGAGGAAAGGTGTTCAGGCCAGATTGGCCGGTCCGAATGCATGGGGCAAGAGGGCCGAGAGCGGCAAGCGGGTGAGGCCGCCCTCCGCCACGCCGATTACTTCCGGATCGGTGCCGCCGAGCGCGGCAAGTTCGTGCAGCATCTGGCGGCAGCGTCCGCAGGGCATGACCGGTTCCGGTCCAGGCACAGGCTGGCCTTCGGCATCGGGCTTGCCGCCGGCAATCGCCACTGCAACCAGCCCGCCGCGCCGTCCCTCGTTCATCGCCTTGGCCACCGCATTGGCCTCGGCGCAGAGCGAGAGGCCGTAGCTGGCGTTTTCGACATTCGCCGCGCGCACCATGGCGCCATCGGCAAACAGCAGCACCGCGCCGACGTGGAAGCCGGAATAGGGCGCGTAGGCCGCATCGGCAGCCTCGCGCGCAACCATGGCCAGCATCGCGGCGTCGCTGGCAGCAAGCCCGCTCATTGATGCACCGCTACCCAGCGCAGCGGGCCCGTGGCGCCCGCGACGCGCAGCCGGGACGTCGCGGTCCACATCACCCATGGCCTCCCTGCATAAGTGGGTTCGAGAAAATCACCCGCCACCCACAGATTGCGATCGAGCCGCGCCGCCAGATGATAGCGATTCTCGAACGAGCGCGAGAGCATCAGGATCGCGGGCCGTTCGGTATGCTTCTCGATCTGGTTGAGGAATGTCGTCAGCTCGCTCTGCATCGCCGCTTCGCCCGGCGGCTGCGGGCACGAGCGCGAATCGAGATCAAGCACCACGGCAGGCGGCAGCAGGCCGTCATCGCGCGGCACCACGATCACGAAGCTGCCCGCCTGCGCATCGGCGGGCGCACAGAGGTCGTAGACATGGACCGCGCCCACCTGCAGCCCCGCCTTGCGCGCGGCATCGAGACCGGCGGTGAACGTCTTGTCGCGCCGCCCGGCGCCTTCGCTGGCGGTGAGATAGACGAAATCGGCGCCATGCGCCTTGAGCGTGGACCACTCGACCGCACCGTCATGCGCATCGAGCCAGGCGCCCTGCACCGGGAACCGTGCGCGATCCGGCTCCCAGCGCCGCGATTCCCACCAGACAGCGCCAGCAGCCGCTGCCAGCAACAGCACAGCCAGCAGGATCCACACGCGCTGACGCGCCGGTTTTGCGGTGTTGGTCACAGGGGTTTGCTCTGCTGGCCGATCACCCCCTGATATGCAGAACGCAGATCAGGGTGAACAGCCGCCGTGCGGTGGCAAAATCGGTCTCGATCTTGCCCTCCAGCCGCTCGAGCAGCAGGTCTGCCGCTTCGTTGTGAACGCCGCGCCGGGCCATGTCGATCGTCTCGATCTCCTGCGCGGTCGCACGGCGGATAGCCTGGTAATACGAATCGCAGATCGCGAAGTAATCGCGGATCGGGCGGCGGAAGCGGCCAAGGCCCAGAACTATGGTCTCGAGCGGGCTGCCATCCTCCGCCGAAATGGCGAGTGCCAGCCGTCCGTCATCCACCGACAACCGCAGCCGGTAGGGTCCTTCATAGCCTGCGGCTGCTGCGCGCACCGGGCGGAAGGAGTTCTCCTCGATAAGATCGAATATCGCGATGCGGCGTTCCTGCTCGATATCGGCATTGCGCCACACGATCGTCGCTTCGTCGAGCTCGATATGCGAAATGCGCGGGTCGGCCATGGCGGCCAGTGTCTTGCAGACGGATTCGGCGGCGGCAAGCCATTTGCGCAGCTTTTTGTCTGTTACGGCCGAGCCGAAACAGATGCGGCACCAGCCCTCTCCCCCACCCGGCCACCCAACGGAATTGTACGCTATGGGTGGCCGGGTGGGGGAGAGGGCTGGTGCCGCCCGGCGCGTGAGCGGCGCAAAGAGCGCTCCCTCCCCGCTATCCACAGGCACCGTGGCATGTCTGCCGCTTGCCGCCCGCCCCCCGCTCCTCCACAAGGGGGGCATGTCCAATGTCCAGCCGATCCCCCTGCGCGAGCCCGAGTCCACCGGGGCCGCTGCCACCACGCTTCCCTCGAACGTCGAGGCCGAGGCAGCATTCCTCGGCGCAGTGCTGATCGACAACCGGATTCTGGAAGAACTGCCCACACCGCTGCGCGCGGAGCACTTCTACGCGCCGGTCCATGGCCGGGTCTACGAGCGCATCCAGGCGCTGATCGACCGCAAGGCCGTGGTCACCCCGGTCACCTTGAAGCCCTATTTCGAGGCGGATGAAGGCCTCAAGGAGCTTGGCGGCACCGCTTATCTCGCGCGGCTAACCGCCGATGGGCAGGGCCTGCTTGCGCCCAAGGAACTCGCCGAGCAGATCTACGACCTCGCGTTGCTGCGCGAACTCATCACCGTGGGGCGCAATCTCGTCACCGGCGCGATGGATACCAGCGAGACGGTCGCGCCCTTGAAGCAGATCGAGCAGGCCGAAGCAGCGCTCTATGCCGTGGCGGAAGGCGCGCAGACCGGCAACGAGGCGCAGAGCTTCGGCACGGCGACGCGCGTTTCGCTCGAGATGATCGAGAAGGCGCTGCTCTCTGGCGGCCATATCTCGGGCAAGACGACCGGCCTCACTTCGGTCAACGAGAAGATCGGCGGCCTCCACGACAGCGACCTCATCATCCTCGCCGGGCGCCCCGGCATGGGCAAGACATCGCTCGTCACCAATATCGCGTTCAACGCCGCCGACCGGCTGCGGCGCGATCTCGCGGACGGCATTTCGGTAAAGGACTCGGTCGGCGCGGCGGTCGCCTTCTTCAGCCTCGAAATGAGCGCGGACCAGCTCGCCACGCGTATTCTTGCCGAGCAATCGGGCATCAGCTCCGAAGCGCTGCGCATGGGCCGCATCAGCCGCGAGGACTTCCAGCAGCTGTCCTTCGCCAGCCAGCGCCTCGCCGAGCTGCCGCTCTATATCGATGACACGCCCGCGCTCACCATCGGCGCGCTGCGGACCCGCGCGCGCCGCCTGAAGCGCCGCCACGATATCGGCCTGATCGTGGTCGACTACCTGCAACTGCTCCAAGGCTCGGGCCGCGCCAGCGACAACCGCGTCAACGAAATCTCGGAAATCAGCCGCGGCCTCAAGACGCTGGCCAAGGAACTCGGCGTTCCCGTGATCGCGCTCTCGCAGCTCAGCCGCGCGGTCGAACAGCGCGACGACAAGCGCCCGATGCTTTCGGACCTGCGCGAATCGGGCTCGATCGAGCAGGACGCGGACATGGTGTGGTTCGTGTTCCGCGAGGATTACTACGTGGCAGCGCGCGAGCCGAAAGTCCCGCAAGGCTCCGACGACGCCAAGGTGCAGGAAGCCCATGCCGCGTGGCAGGCCGAAATGGAGCGCGTGTTCGGGCTTGCCGAGCTGATCGTCGCCAAGCAGCGCCACGGCTCGACCGGCAAGGTACGCTTGAAGTTCGAAGCCCGCATTACCCGGTTCAGCGACCTCGCGCCCGATCACATGGCCTATGGTTTCGACGATGAATGAGCGGCGCCAGCAAGGCGCACCCCGATTTTCTTGACTTTCTCAGCCCCGCACCCTAGCTGGCGCGCTTTCCCACAGATTTACACGGAGTGCCCCGCATGGCGCGCGTTACCGTCGAAGATTGCGTCGACAAGATCCCCAACCGCTTCGATCTCGTGCTGCTGGCCGCCGAGCGCGCCCGCGCGATCTCGGGCGGTGCGGAACTGACCGTCGATCGCGATCGTGACAAGAACCCCGTCGTCGCCCTGCGTGAGATCGCGGAAGAGACCGTGCGCCCTCATGTCCTGAAGGAAAACCTGATCCAGTCGATGCAGCGCGTGCTGCCGGACGACGACGATCAGGTGGACGAAATCGGCTCGCTTTCGCAGTCGGCCGAAGCGCTGCGCATCACCGCTGCGGCTCCGGTGCGCAACACCTCGCTCGGCGCCGATTACGACGGCTGATTTTTGGGGTCTGAGACAGACCGCCCTCTCTTGCTGGCGAGAGGGGGATAAATCCCCAAAGGCCGCTTGCACCCCGCAGGCGGCCTTGCCACATTCCATGGCATGGCCAGCCCCATGCCTTCGCGCGCTGACCGCACCGCCCCTGCGGTGAAGGCCGTGCTCGGCCCGACCAACACGGGCAAGACACACCTCGCCATTGAACGGCTTTGCGCCCATTCATCGGGCGCCATCGGCTTTCCGCTGCGCCTGCTGGCGCGCGAGGTCTACGACCGCGTCTGCAAGATCAAGGGCGAGGCCAATGTCGCGCTGATCACCGGCGAGGAGCGCATCGAACCGCCGAACGCGCGCTGGCACCTGTGCACTGTCGAAGCGATGCCCAGCCGCCCAAATCTTGCGTTTGTGGCGCTCGATGAAGCCCAACTCGCCGCCGATCCCGAACGCGGCCACGTCTTCACCGACCGCCTGCTCCATACGCGCGGACGCGAAGAGACCATGCTGCTCGGCTCGGCCACCATCGAGCCGATGGTCAAGGCGCTGGTGCCGAACGTCGAAGTCGTCAGCCGCCCGCGCTTTTCCACCTTGAGCCATGTCGGCGCGAAGAAGCTGAGCCGCATTCCGCCCCGCAGCGCGATCGTCGCCTTCTCCGCAGAGCAGGTCTACGCGATGGCCGAAATGCTGCGCCGGTTCCGAGGCGGCGCGGCGGTCGTGATGGGCGCGCTCAGCCCGCAGACGCGCAATGCCCAGGTCGCGATGTATCAGGCAGGCGAGGTCGATTACCTTGTCGCGACCGACGCCATCGGCATGGGTCTGAACCTCGATGTCAGCCATGTCGCCTTCGCAGGACTTTCCAAGTATGACGGCCATCGCCATCGCCGCCTGACCACCGCCGAGATGGCGCAGATCGCCGGCCGCGCCGGGCGGCACCACAAGGACGGCACGTTCGGCACGCTTGCCGGTCTTGGGGCCGGGATGGGCGGCCACGATCCCGAGTTCGCCGACGAAGAAGTCTACGCGATCGAGGAGCACCGTTTCCCACCGCTCACCCGCCTGTTCTGGCGCGAGGCGGAGCCGCGGTTCGACAGTCTCGCGACTCTGATTGCCGATCTCGAAAGCCCCCCGCCGCAACCCGAGCTTTCGGCGGCACCGCAGGCCATCGACCTCGCGGTCCTCAAGCGCCTGGCCGACGAACCCGACGTGGCCAGCACCGTGCGGGGGCGGGCCTCGGTCCAGCGCTTCTGGCAGGTCTGCTCGCTGCCTGACTTCCGCCAGCAGGGTTCCGAAACGCATTCGCGTTTCGTCGCCCGCCTTTGGCAGGATTTGCGCCACGGCTACCTTGGTGCGGATTACGTCGCGCAGGCCATCGCGCAGCAGGACAATCCCTCCGGCGACATCGATACCCTGCAAGGCCGCATCGCCGCAGTCCGCTCGTGGGCCTACATCACCCAGCGGCCTGATTGGGTGCTCGCGCGCGAGGAAATGGCCGCGCGCGCCCGCGCTGTCGAGACGCGTCTCAGCGATGCGCTCCACGCCCGGCTGACCGAGCGCTTCGTCAACCGCCGCACCACCGTGCTGATGCGCAAGGCGGGCGGCGATGCTTCACTGCTACCCGTGCGAATCAGTGAGGCGGGCGCGGTGCTGGTCGACGATGAACCCATCGGGCACCTTGAGGGCTTCCGTTTCGTGGTCGATCCACTGGCGCGCGCTGCGGACCGGAAGCTCCTTCTTGCCGCCGCAGAGCGCCACCTTCCCGGCCTGCTCTCCTCACGCGCCGATGAACTGATTGCGGCGGCGGACAAGCCTGCAGGTCTCACAATCGAAGACGGCACGCTCGCCTGGAATGGTCTGGTCGTCGCGAGGCTGGAACCCGGCAAGTCCGTGCTGGAACCGCGCTTGCGGATCGACTCGACGCTGGGCCTGCTTTCCGCGCGCCAGCGTCCGGTGCTGATCGCTGCGCTCGAATCATGGCTGACGCGCCGAATCGCGGCCGATCTGGGACCTCTGCTGCGCCTTGCCGAGGCTGCGTGCGCGCCCGAATCCGGGCCTGACCTGCGCGCACTTCTGCTCAAGCTGGTAGCCGGGGGCGGCGTGTTGGCGCGCGAGGAGGCCGCCCTCGACCGGCTCGATCCCCGTCAGCGCGATACCCTCAGGCGGCTTGGGGTGCGTGTCGGCGCGCTCGATCTGTTCGTGCCCGGCGTGCTCAAGTCCGGTCCGCTGGCGCTGTGGTGCAAGCTCGCGGCGCTCAAGGGCAGTGCTCCGGAGGCACCGCATGGCAGCCTCCCGCCGGTAGTGACAACGAAGGCGCCGGCCGCCGGATATCGCCGTGCCGGCGGACAGGCGATCCGCGTCGATATGGCCGAGAAGCTGCTGCAGGCCGCGCACCGCTGCCGGATCGGCGCCGCAACCAAGCGCTATCCGCTCGACCCTGCGCTCGCCCGCTCGATGGGCCTCGCCACGGCCGGTTATGCCGCTTTGCTCCGCGCCGCCGGCTTCCGTGTCCATATGGCGCGCGCGCTGGCCGAGGCGGCGCATGGCCCGCCTGCCCCGCCGCTATGGGACTGGCGCCCACCACGCGCCGCGCCCGAACGCGCCCCGGCGAGTCCTCCGCCACCCCCGACCGGCGCCTTTGCCGCGCTTGCGGAGCTGATGCGCTGATGGCCGGCGAAGCCTCCTTGCGCATCGACAAGCTGCTGTGGTTCCTGCGCTTTGCCGGCTCGCGCAGCCTTGCGCAGGACTGGGTCGCCGAAGGTCATATCCGTCTCAATGGTCGCCGCATCGAACGCGCCAGCACCGCGGTGCGCTGCGGTGATGTACTGGTCTTGCCGCTGCGCAGCGGGGTCAAGGTGATCACCGTCGGGCAGCTTCCCCGGCGCCGCGGCCCTGTCGAAGAAGCGAGGGGTTGTTATGAGGTGCTTGACGCGGCGGCCACACCCCCTCTAGCAGGTCAGGAAATCAACCCTGCCCATCCTTAAGCCGAGGGACTGCCACTGCCATGACCTATGTCGTTACCGAAGCCTGCATTCGCTGCAAGTTCATGGATTGCGTCGAGGTTTGCCCGGTGGACTGCTTCTACGAGGGCGAGAACATGCTGGTGATCAACCCCAGCGAATGCATCGATTGCGGCGTGTGCGAGCCTGAGTGCCCGGCCGAGGCGATCCTGCCCGACACCGAGAGCGGCCTCGAGCAGTGGCTTGAACTCAACGCCAAGTACTCGGCCGAGTGGCCGAACATCACCACCAAGAAGGATGCGCCTGCCGACGCCGACGAGCACAAGGGCGAGGACGGGAAGTTCGAAAAGTACTTTTCGGCCGAGCCTGGCGAAGGCGATTGATCGCTTGGTGAAGGGGGCGCCCACCGGCGTCCCCCCGAAAATGCTGCACTTTGGCGCCGATCAGCGCCCTTACCTCTGGCATTTTTGTGACAGAGGTGCTATATACGCCCGCAAGCGCTGGGCGGAACGATCCTCCCGGTAGCCGACAACACGCTAAGGCAGGACAAACGGCAAACGGATCGCAGTGCTTCTAGACCGCGTTAAAGACGGTCGTTTGCCGGACCTATCCCCAAAGGGGCCCGGAATGCTGTCCGGGGGCAATTTCGCCCCGCTTTGCTCTCGTCCCTGCTGCGCCGAAAGGATAAGCAATGGCAACCAAGGCACTTGCCTTCGATGTTGGGGATTACGTCGTCTATCCCAAGCACGGCGTCGGCCGTGTGGTGGAACTGCAAAACGAGGAAATCGCAGGCATGAAGCTGCAGCTCTATGTGCTGCGCTTCGAAAAGGAACGCATGACCCTGCGCGTGCCCGTGAACAAGGTTGAAGCGATCGGCATGCGCAAGCTGTCTTCGGACAAGACGCTGCGCGAGGCGCTCGATACCCTTAAGGGCAAGCCCAAGGTCAAGCGCACGATGTGGTCGCGCCGTGCCCAGGAATACGAAGCGAAGATCAACTCCGGCGATCTCGTCTCGATCGCGGAAGTGACTCGCGACCTGTTCCGCGCCGACGACCAGCCGGAACAGAGCTACTCGGAACGTCAGATCTTCGAAGCGGCCTCCTCGCGCCTCGCGCGTGAACTCGCCGCCATGGAAAAGACGGATGAGCCCGCTGCGCTCAAGAAGATCCTCGCGATCCTCAACGAGCACGCGCCGAAGTACTACGAAACGGTCTGAGGCCACGAGCTTCGACCGCCTGCGCTTTTGGGGAAGCGCTGAAAACAGGGCCGCCGGAGTGATCCGGCGGCCTTTTTTCATGTCCGAACCATCCGGCAAACAACCGATGTGACTCTGCGGATGACTTGGCGGCTCCCGTACCAGTGCGTTATGGTGATAACACACCAGGTTCAGGAGAGCCCCATGATCAAGGATATTGCCCGCACGCTTGGCGGGATCGCCGCTGCCGCTGTCGCGCTTTCGCTCACCGCATGTGATGGCGCCACGCTGGAAGTGAACGGGATGAAAGGTGTGCCGCTCGCCCAGCTCGATCTTTCCCAGGCGGCGCCCGAGGAAATCTCCTTGCTCGGCCCCGACAATGTCCACGTGGTGCAGGGCGACAAGCTCGCGATCACTGTCAGCGGCCATCAGGATGCCAAGGACCGCCTGCGCTTCGTGCTCAAGGATGGCAAGCTGGCGATCGGGCGGGAAGGCTGGAAGATCGGTGGCTCCGATGATCTTGCCACAGTGGAAGTCACCGTTCCCGCTGCCCGCCGCCTGGCGATGGCGGGCTCCGGCACGATGCGCGCCAATGCGCTGCGCGGCGATGCGGTGGCTGTCAGCATCGCGGGTTCGGGCGATATCGAAGTGCCCACGATCGAAACCCAGGAACTCAAGGTCGAGGTTATCGGCTCCGGTGACCTAAAGGCCGGCGGCAAGGCCAAGGCGCTCAAGGTTTCGATCGCAGGCTCGGGTTCCGCCAACATGGCAGAGCTGGCTGCCGAGGAAGCCAAGATCGAGATTGCCGGATCGGGCGATACCCGCTTCGCCTCCGACGGGCAGGTCAAGGCCGATATCATGGGCTCGGGCTCGGTGACGGTGAAGGGCCGCGCGACATGCAAGGTCAATGCAATGGGTTCGGGCACGCTGACCTGCGAGCCGTGAGCGCGGCGCCGGTCATGGCGGGGCAAGGATAATTGGGATAAGCGCCGGGTTCCCCGTTCGAAAGGCCCGGCGCTTGTCCAGCTATCCGCTCTTGCTCACCGCTCTTGCCGCGATCGCTCTGGCAGGTGGCGCCGCGAGGGCGGCGAGCCCATCCGAGGCTGACCGGGCCGCACACAAGCGCGAGCAAATGATTGCCAAGCTCGAGAGGAAGTACGGCCAGCGGCTCGAGGCGTGCAGTCGCGGCCAGACCGCTGCTTGCGCCGAAGCCAATCGGATCAGCGGCGAAATCGCGCTGCTGCGCAAGGAGCGCTAGGCGGCCGCTCGGCGCAGTCGGTCGTTGATGGCAATGCCGATTCCGTCGTCAGGAATGGGCGCCACGGCGATACGCGGTTGGGGTGCTGCCGCCGCCAGGTGCAGACAGGCATAGAGATGCGCTGCCGCCTCGATGAGATCGCCTGATGAGGACAGCGAAACAGCCCCGGCAACTTCGCCGAAGCCGATCAGAAACTCGTCCGGTTCTGCCGTCAGGGCACCAAGCCGCACCGGCTTGCCCGGCGCGTAGTGGCTGGCCAGCTGTCCCGGCGCTTCCATGCGGGCTTCAGCTGAACTCCTGACATCGGCAAACCCGCCGAGAACGGCAGCAATGTCCGCCTCGGTCACCGGGCCAGGCCGTAGCACCTGCCATCCGCCACCCGGACGGAGCGCGACAATGGTCGATTCGAGGCCCTGTGGTGTCACGCCGCCATCGAGAATGAGGTCTGCCCGCGCGCCCAGCGAAGCCGCTACATGCGCGGCGCTGGTCGGGCTTACGCCGCCGCTCCGGTTCGCCGAAGGCGCGGCGAGCGGCAAACCGGCAGCCGCCAGCACAGATCGCATCACCGGATGCGTGGGAACCCTGATTGCTACCGTAGGCAGTCCTGCGGTCACGGCGGCAGCCAGCGGCGCATCTGCCCGGCGTGGGAGCACCATGGTCAACGGCCCCGGCCAGAATGCTGCGGCCAGCGCCTGCGCGCGGCTGTCGAACTCCGCCAGCCTCTCCGCTGCAAATACATCCAGGACATGGACAATCAGCGGGTTGAAATCGGGTCGCCCCTTGGCGCGGTAGATCGCCGCCACCGCCGCATCGCTGTCTGCCCTTGCGGCGAGGCCATAGACGGTCTCGGTGGGCACCGCGACAGTCCCGCCCGCTTCCAGCACGCGCGCAGCCTCCGCAATGCGCTCGGCATCAGCGGCTTGCACATTTGGAGGCGTTTGCGTGGTCATGGCTTGCCGCTATAGCCCTCAGCGAGGACTGCCAAGGAAAACAGCGCATGAGCTTTACCGCACCCACCCAGGACCAGCTTCTCGCGATGCGCATCTGCGCCGGAATCGACGAGCTGGCAGCCCACGAACGCTACGGCGCGGCGACTCCCGACGTGGTCGAGGCGATTGCCGAGGGCATCGGCACGTTTGCTGCGGGCGAATGGGCGCCGCTCAACCGAATCGGCGATACCGAGGGCGCTCACTGCAAGGACGGCGTGGTGTCCTCGCCCACGGGCTATGCCGAGGCCTATTCGGCATTTGTCGAGCAGGGCTGGAATTCCATTGCCGGACCCGCCGAGTTTGGCGGACAAGGCCTGCCTTTCACGCTCGCCACGTGTGTGCTCGAAACGCTGGGCGCGGCCAACATGGGCTTCACGCTGCTGCCGATGCTGACCGTCGGCGCGATCGAGGCGCTCGATCACCACGGCAGCGAGGCGCAGAAGGCGATGTACCTGCCCAAGCTTATCTCGGGTGCGTGGTCGGGCACGATGAACCTGACCGAGCCGCAAGCCGGGTCCGACGTCGGCGCGCTGCGCAGCACTGCGGTGAAGATCGAGGAAGGCCCCCACGCCGGCAAGTACCGCATCGCCGGGACCAAGATCTACATCACCTGGGGCGAGCATGAGCTGGCCGAGAACGTGATCCACCTCGTCCTTGCGCGCACCCCCGGCGCGCCTGCCGGGTCGCGCGGCATCTCGCTGTTCATCGTGCCCAAGTACCACGTGAATGCCGATGGCTCGCTTGGTGAGCGCAATGATCTGCGCGCCGTGTCGATCGAGCACAAGCTGGGCATCAATGTCTCGCCCACTTGTGTCATGTCCTATGGCGACAATGCCGAGTGCATCGGCGAACTCGTCGGCCATGAGAACGAAGGCCTCAAGGCCATGTTCACGATGATGAACTCGGCGCGCATCAACGTCGGCAGCCAGGGCGTGCAGATTGCTGAGCGGGCGTTGCAGCAGGCTCGAGCCTATGCGCGGGACCGCATCCAATCCGCCCGCGCCGGTTCGCCTGACAAGAACCCGGTGGCAATCATCGAGCACCCAGACGTGCGCCGCATGATCCTGCGCATGCGCGCCCTCACTGAAGGCTCGCGCGCGCTGCTCTATTACACCGCGGGACAAGTCGACCGTGGCCTTCTGGGTGATCGCGCCGCACAGCAGCGTGCCGAACTGCTCGTACCGCTGCTCAAGGCCTGGGGCACCGATGTCGGCTGTGAAGTCGCCAGCTTGGGAATCCAGATTCACGGCGGCATGGGGTTCGTCGAGGAAACCGGCGCCGCGCAGCATTACCGCGACGCGCGCATCGCGCCGATCTATGAAGGCACCAACGGCATCCAGGCCGCCGATCTCGTTACCCGCAAGCTCGGCATGGAGCAGGGCGGCGTGCTGCAGGCGCTGATGGCCGACATCTCGGCCGAGATGCAGGACGTCCCCGAAGTCGCCTCGCTCGCCAAGGACGCGGCTGCAATCGGTTCGTGGATGGCCAGCGGCGATGCGACGCTCGACGATAAGCTCGCGGGCAGCGTCCCCTTCCTTACCATGTGTGCGGTTGCGGTGGCTGGCTGGCAGCTGGCGCGGCAGGCACGAGCCACCGGCAGCATGGAGAAGACCGCGGTGACCAAGGTGTTCAACCGCACCATCGTCCCCGAGGCCCGTGGGCTCGGGGCAGCGGCGATGGCCGGTGCGGCCCTCTACTTCGAACTGGAGAGCGAGGCGCTGACCGGATGAGCGAGCCTTTGCTCGAACGGATTGCCGCCGCGCTCGAGCGCCTGGCACCGCCCGCTCCGGCGGCAACGGACTGGCTGGCGCATCCCGCCTATGTCTGGACAGGCACGGGTGCGCGCGCGGTCGATCCGCTCGAGGCGCCTCCGCTGGCGCTGATCAAGGGTGTCGATGCACAAAAGGGGGCAGTAGCCGAGAACGTCCTGCGCCTCGCCTCGGGTGCGGCCTCGCACGACATGCTGCTGTGGGGTTCGCGTGGCATGGGCAAGTCGGCGCTGGTTCGCGCTGCGATCCGCGCGGCACAGGATGTGCATCCGGGCCGGATCGCGCTGATTCAGGCGTCACCTGATGAAAGCCTCGCCCTGCTGCTGGGCGAATTGCGCAAGGCGGACCGCCGCTTCCTGATCCTGCTCGACGATCTGGGTTTCGATGCAGGCGATGCCGGTTCAGCGCGCCGACTGCGCTCCTGGCTCGAAGGCGGTGTCGAGGCCCGTCCAGCGAACGTCCGCCTCGCCGTCACGTCCAATCGCCGCGCCATCGTCGAGCGCCACATGGCCGAGCAGGACGATCCAATCAATCCGCGCGATGTTGTCGACGACCGGCTCGCGCTCGCCGACCGCTTCGGCCTGTCGCTTGGTTTCCATGCCTGCTCGCAGGACGACTACCTCGCGATCATCCACGGTTACGCGGTGCACTACGGCCTCACCTTCGCCGAAGATGATGCACTGACGTGGTCGAAGCAGCGCGGCGGCCGTTCGGGCCGCGTCGCGTGGCAGTATGTTAACGAATTGGCCGGACGGGCTGGCCGCAGTCTTTAATTCTGCGATTTGGTCAGGTCGGAATCCGTCGCCGGCTTGACGATGAACTTCGTGCCCGGCTTGGGGGCAGGCGGCATTGGCGTCGCAGGAATCGCGGCAATCTCAGGCGCCGGCTTCGCGCCCGGCGCTACGACGCGCCAGATCACGCCGCCGGTGTCGTCGCTGACCAGCAGCGCGCCATCCTTCGCGAAGGCGACCCAAGTGGGGCGGCCGTGCGTGGTCTGGTCCTTGGCCAGGAAGCCGGTCAGCACCGGCACCGGCGGCCGTGGCAAGGCATTGCCGTTGTTGTCGAACGCCACGAACACCACGTCATAGCCGGAAAGCGGCTTGCGGTTCCACGAACCGTGCCGCGCGACGAAGGCACCGCTGGCAAACCGTTCACCCATCAGGTTGCCGCCCTTCGCAAAAGCGAGGCCGAGCGGCGCCACGTGCGAACCGAGACCGTATTCCGGCTTGCGCACATAGGAGAACATGTCGTTCGGCATCGGATCGGTGACGCGCCAGTCGATGTTCTTCTTCCAGTAGACCCACGGCCAGCCATACTGCGCGCCAAGCGGAACGTTGGTGAGGTAATCGGGCACGAGGTCCGAGCCCAGCATGTCGCGCTCGTTCACCGTGGTCCACAGCTCGCCGCTGCGCGGATTGAAATCGAGCCCGTTGGGATTGCGCAGGCCCTGAGCATAGGTGCGCGAGCTCTTTCGCTCGAAGTCATACTCGTAGATCGCCGCACGGCCCTTTTCCTTGTCGAGGCCGTTCTCGGCGATGTTCGAGGCAGAACCGACGGTGACGTAGAGCAGCTTGCCATCCGGGCTCAGCGCCAGATTGCGCGCCCAGTGGTTGCCGCCGCCGGGCAGGTCCATCAGCTTCTCGGGCTTGCCGTCGAGCGTGGTCTGGCCGGGCGTGAACGGCCACGAAACCACCGCGTCGTGATTGCCAACATAGAGCCGGCCCTCGTGCAGCACCATCCCGAACGGTGAACTCAGCCCCGGATTGCTCATCACGAAGCGCTGTTCGGCCACGCCGTCGCCATTGCCGTCACGCAGGACGACGAGCTTGTTGGGCGATGCCTCACCCGCACCGGCGGCCGAGAACAGATAGCCCATGACGAGCCCGGTGATCCCGCCCGGGCCGCGCTGCGGCGGACCATTCGTTTCGGCGGCGAGCACATCGCCGTTGGGCAGCACGGTCAGCGTACGCGGGTGATCCAGCTGGTCGGCAAAGCGCGTCACCACAAGACCTTCAGCCGCGACCGGCTTCTCGCCCGCTGCCCAGCCGATGGGCTTGGCGATGCCGATCGTCGGGAACCACTGCGGCGCCGCCTTGGCAAGTTCAGGCTTGGGCCCGGTGGTCTTGTCGAGCGTAAGCTGTGCTGAATCGCCGCGCAGCAACCAGAAAGCAGCGGCAGCAAGCGCGATGAGGACGATGACGAGCCCGGTCAGGGTCTTGCGGAGCGTGAACATGGCCCATGTCTAGAACCCGGGCCGCCTTCCCGCAATGGCCCTCGCGGTGAAGCGCCCGGCCTGCTAAGCGCCCCGCATGTACGATTTCACGCCCGTTCCCGGCCAGCCAAAGCCCGCGCTCTACGCCGATCTCCTCGACGCGGCCCGCGCGATCACCCACGACGAGCCCGATGCCGTGGCGAACATGGCCAATTGCGCCGCGTTGCTCGATGAATTCCTGCCCGATCTCAACTGGGCGGGGTTCTACCGCATGGTCGGCGGCGAACTCGTGCTCGGGCCCTTTGCCGGGCGTCCCGCCTGCATCCGCATCGCGCTGGGCCAAGGTGTGTGCGGCGCGGCAGCAGCTTCCGGCGAGACGCAGCTGGTGCCCGATGTCCATGCCTTCCCCGGACACATCGCGTGCGATGCCGCCAGCCGCTCCGAACTGGTCGTCCCGGTTCTACGTGATGGCGCGGTGATTGCCGTCATCGATCTCGACAGCCCGCTGCTCGCCCGCTTCGATGCCGAGGATGCCGCCGGGATCGAAGCGCTGGCCCGCCTGCTTTCGGACCGCATCTAGCCCGCACCCCTGCCCCGTTTCGGCACAATGCCGCCGCACCCCGTGGCCCAGCGCGGCGCGGGATGCTAAACAGCGTGTTAACCCGGATTCTCGCGCGCCGTGCGTGTCCGGCCGATGCTGACAGGGGAACACAATGGCCAGACTTTTCCGTGCCCTCGCGGTGACCGCGCTGGCCTCCAGCCTCGCCGTTCCAGCACTCGCGCATGAAACGCCGGCGCAGGTGCCTGTGCAGAGCAGCTGGCAGACGACCTATCCCGGTGTCTTCCCGGGCGGCTATCCGGTCTATGGTGGGCCGGTCTACAGCGTGCCGGTCTACTCGGTGCCTATGGCGCCGCCCCAGGGTTATGTACCTCCGCAAGGCTACGTTCCGGCTCCACAAGGCTACGTCCCCCCGCAGGGCTATGTTGCACCGCCCCCGCCAGCAGCGGACAGCGATCCGCGCTACCGTGAGATGATCGACAAGTGCCAGGGCGTGACCAACCGTCATAGCGGGACGACCGGCGCAGTAATCGGCGGCCTCGTCGGCGGTGTCGTCGGAAACCGCGTCGCCTCGGGCGAGCGTACGGTCGGGACAGTGGCGGGCGCCGCTGTCGGTGCGGTGGCGGGCGGCGTCATTGGCAAATCCATCGACAAGAAGCGCGAGCGGGAATGCGAGGAGTTCTTCAGCACCTATTCGCCGCCGCAACCGGCTCCCGGCTACTACGGCTATGCTGCACCCGCCGGCGGCTATGCCTATGGCTACCCGTCCTATGGCTATGTCCCCCCGATGACGGGCGCGCCGATGGGTTATGTCATGGTACCGTCGAATGCACCGCAAGCCGTCGCCTCGGCTCAGGGTGCCTGCACTGAAACACGCACGGTCTCCTACGAGTATGTCCCGGTGAAGAAGCGCTACATCGGCGCCCCGCCGCGCCGCCCGGTGCTGCGCGACAAGCGGGTTCGAGTGCCGATGGGCAGCTGAACCGGCCTATTCGCCGCTTGCGGGGCCCGGGAGGAGGGCTACCACAACGCCGACTTCGTGCATGATCCCGGAAGGGAGCCGCATCAGCACGTGACCGTTGTAATCGACATCGAACCGGGTAGCGTCGGTCTGGAAGGTCCACGCATAGTCGGCAGAGGAGGGCAACGCTTTGCGACCCACAGGGCGGCGCGTGCCGTCATAAGCGTCGATCCGCCCGCTCTTGGTGATATAGTAGTCGCTCGTGTCATCGTAGAGGATGATGCGTGCAACCAGCGCAAGGTCTGACGCCCCTTCGCCCTCGCCATCAGGATCGAAGCGGCTCTGGCGCATCGGTGCGAGCCCGCGATTGTGGCGGGCCTGGGTGAGTTCAGCGCTGACCAGCGCTTCGGCATTCTGCCAGCCATGGACGATCGCCGCGATCCGATCCTTGCGGCCGGGATGCGTCGGTGTCGCCTGCTCGGGCAGGATGCGAGCGGCCGCCGAAGTCGTCTCCGCCAGCGTAGCGCCCAGCCGCGACAACACGAAGCCGGAGAACTCGTCAGCCTCCAGCTCGTCGCGCCACGGTTCGGCTGACTGGCGCAGGGTGTGGCCGGCCAGATGATGGCCCACTTCATGCGCGAGAATGCTCATTGCGCCCCAGTCCGGGCAGATGCGATCCGCCACTTGCGCCATGAAGCGCGGATCGAACAGGATAACACGCCGCCCATTGATAATCTCCGCCGCTGCGGGGGTCGAGGGATCGACGATCATCTCGAAGTTCATCTCGAGACCGCTGACGCGCACCACGCGCTCGACCTGAGTCCGGGCTTCAGCGAGATCGACTTCGCGCGAGGCGTTCTGCTGGCCAATGTAGCCCATCGCACCAACGCTCTGCACATGGCTTTCGCTCGGCCAGTAATCGTGAAGCCGCGCCTGGGACCACTCTCTGCCCAGCTCGCATTGGCCCTTCTCACGAGCACCTGGAGATTGGGTGCTCTGTGGTGAGGCGGATTGGGCCCAGACACACCCCGGCAATGCCGCCCCGAAGCCCAGGGCAGCGACAATTGCAAAGGTCCGACGCTTCATTGAGGATCAACTGACAGAATAGGAGGCGCTGTCCAAAAGCGGCGCAGGAAGAAGTGGTTCGTGGTTACATGGGGTCTCGACGGCGCTCGGGCCGACGCATGTTCCACCTGCACACTCCCACTTCGTATCTTGCCTTAGTTATACAGGCTAGGTGCCTAAGGCAAAATACATATATCTACCGATCTTCAGTCTGTTTTGCCTTGGCCAAGCAACGGAAAACTATGCGAATTCTAATTTACGATCCGAAAAGTGTAGCTGTAGCTGTCGCGGGGAGCATCTCGCACGCCGGTGATCGTAACCGAATAGGTGCGGCCAGGAACGAGTCCATCGACTCGCCATGATAGGCAATTGGGCACGCCATAGCCCTCGTTATCCCAGCGCCGATCTCGAACGGGCAAGGCCTGCCGGCCATCGCTGATGGCAACCTTTGCGTCCGAGAAATCGACGGTGGACATCGCATCCGGATCCTCGCTCACCGAAAACGAGAGACGGGCGTGCGCGGAGAAGAACTGCGCCGGATAGTCGCCTTGTGGCCACGCGACGTATTCTGGAATGCGTGCCTTGCCTCCACGACGCTGCGTATCCCCGGGAAAGTCGAAAACCTTCATGACGACCGAATCCATCCGGACACCGCCTGGCAGAACCGTGAGAACGCGGCCCAGCGCAGTCTGATCCAGCCAGGGATCGAGCATCCAGCGGCGATGGCCGATTTCGTCGCCATCGCCCTCGATCAGCCATTCGGCGAGGATGGCGTTGTCATCCTCATAGGTCAGGTACGGCGATGATACGCCGCCAAGCAGATTGGAGCTTCCTGCAGCGCCCGCACCGGCGGCGGTCCAGCATGTCCACGTCGGCGGAGGATCGTGGCTCAGCGCATTGTTGGTCGCCATGATGAGCGCCGCTTCGGCAGCGGCCCGGTCGGCACCCTCGTTGTAACGCACCGGCGCCAGCCCATGCCGCGCGCGCATGGCGTTGAAAGCTTCGAGGAAGCGGTACTTGGTCTCGGGCCGCAGCACGCCTGGGACGCATCGGCCAGGATCGGGCGGCTGGGTGTAGAGGGTTGCAGTATTGGCCCAGGCCTGCGCGTCGCCTGGCATCACGGCGCTGTGATAAGGGACCGTAGCTGTCGTCGGCGCCCCAACTTCCTCGATGATCACTTCGTCGGGATCAGGATCGTACTGCGCGCTGAGCGGCATGGGACCGCAGAGCAGCAAAAGGGCAAGACAGGCAGCCACAACACGACCATGCGCACGCGGGTTCAGGATGGCTCCTTTCCGCGTGCGCATGGCAGTCGTGTCAGCAGTTCTGGCTGGTCATGAGCAAGGCTCAGAGCTTGCGCCCGATAAGCTCCTTCATGATCTCGTTCGTGCCGCCAAAGATGCGCGTCACGCGTGCGCCTCGCCAGGCGCGGGCGATCGCGTATTCGTTCATGTAGCCGGCGCCGCCGTGGAGCTGGAGGCACTTGTCCATCACTTCCCACTGCAGTTCGGTGTGCCACAGCTTGGCAGCTGCGCCTTCCTCGGCGGTCAGTTCGCGCTTGAGGTGACGGGCAAGTGCCCAGTCGAGGTGCGCCCAGCCGACCTGCAGCTTGGCCTTGAGGTCGGCCAGCGTGAAGCGGGTGTTCTGGAAATCGAGCACCGGCTTGCCGAATGCCTTGCGCTCACGGGTGAAAGCAACGGTGTCGTCGAACGCCTTCTGCGCCGAGGCCTGCGCGCTGACGGCGATCGACAGGCGCTCCTGCGGCAGCTCGCTCATCAGGTAAATGAAGCCCTTGCCTTCTTCGCCGAGGCAATTGGTGATCGGCACGCGCACGTCCTCGAAGAACAGTTCCG
This sequence comes from Novosphingobium sp. AAP93, assembly GCF_001296055.1. Taxonomy (NCBI): domain Bacteria; kingdom Pseudomonadati; phylum Pseudomonadota; class Alphaproteobacteria; order Sphingomonadales; family Sphingomonadaceae; genus Novosphingobium; species Novosphingobium sp. AAP93. Next base: position 102,216 of record NZ_LJHZ01000080.1, on the reverse strand, counting down.
AGGTATCGGCTTCATCCTGACCGATCTTGTCGAGGTTGCGCCCGCGCTTGAAGCCTTCGCGCTCGGCTTCGACCAGCACGATCGAGACGCCCTTCCAGGCCGGCTGGACTTCGGTGTCGGTCTTGCAGCAGACGAGGATGAGGTCGGCGTTCTGGCCATTGGTGATGTAGGTCTTCGACCCGTTGATCACGTAGTGGTTGCCGTCCTTCTTGGCCGTCGTGCGCATGCCCTGAAGGTCGGAACCCGTGCCCGGCTCGGTCATCGCGATGGCGGTGACGACTTCGCCCGCCACCATCTTCGGCAGCCACTTGCGCTTCTGCTCTTCGGACCCGTACGAAACGAGGTAGTTCACCACGATATCGGACTGGAGCGAGAACCCGGTCGCGACGCGGCCGTAGTAGGCGCTTTCTTCATCGACGATGGCGTTGTAGCCGAAATCAAGGCCGAGGCCGCCGTATTCCTCAGGAACGGTCGGGCAGAGCATCCCGAGCTCGCCCGCCTTGGGCCAGATCGACTTGGGCACGATCCCGGCCTCGGCCCATTCGTTGGCGTGGGGCGCGATTTCGGTTTCGAGATAACGGCGCACCGTCTGACGGAACGCCTCGTGATCGGGCGTGTAGGCAGAGCGGGGAATCAGATCGAGCGACATGGCAGGCTCTCCGGTTTCAGGTCTGTTATTGCCCAGAAAGATAGGCAAACCAATCCGGACCGGTCAATCGAAATTAATCGACCGGTTAAGGCCCCTGTCCTTCCGGGCAACCGGACCTAGATCGCCCCCCCGGTCAGCCGCTGGCAAATGAGATCGAGCTGATCGAGCGTCTTGTAGCGGATCATGACCGAACCCGTACGCGGGTCGGAATCGGCCTGTATCGTGACCTTGAGGCCGAGAAACTCCTCGAGATGCGACTGTACGGCAGCGATATCGGCCGAACTTGCCGGATCGCGCTCCGCCCGCGCACGCCGGGGCGCCGATTCGGGCCGCATCGCCCGCTTTGCCAGCCGCTCGATATCGCGCACGGAATGGCCCTTGGCGACGGTCTCGCGTGCCAGCGGCACCGGGTCAGGAAGCACCGCCAGCGCGCGGGCGTGGCCCATCGACAGCTCGGCCCGCTCGACCATGTCGAGCACTTCGTTCGGCAGTACGAGCAGCCGCATCAGGTTGGCGACATGGCTGCGTGACTTGTCGACGAAGGTGGCGATTTCCTGCTGGGTCAGTCCATCCTGTTCGGACAGCCGCTGATAGGCGCGTGCCTCCTCGATGGGATTGAGATCCTCGCGCTGGAGATTTTCGATCAGCGCCAGCGCGGTGACCTCGCGATCATCAAGCGGGCGGACAATCGCCGGAATCTCGTGCAGGCGCGCCCGCTGCGCCGCGCGCCAGCGCCGCTCGCCTGCAACCAGTTGATAGCGCCCGCCACCCAGCGGCCGCACCACGACCGGCTGGATAACCCCGCGCGCGGCAATCGAGCGCGCGAGTTCTTCCAGCGCATCCTCATCGAAATGCCGCCGTGGCTGTTCGGGGTGCGGCTCGATCGATGCGACCGAGAGCGAGGCCAGACCGCTCGCCACAGCCTCTCCCGGTGGCGAAACCGAAATGCGCGAGACCGCTTCTTCCCGCCGCGTCTCACCCAACAGCGCGCCAAGGCCTCGACCGAGCGCGGGCCGCTTTGCTGCCTTTACTGCCGCGCCCTCAGCTTCGCTCATGCTGCAATTCTCCGCTCGGGCAGGCGGCCGATCAGCTCGCGCGCCAGCTTCATGTAGGCCTGCGATCCGGCGCAGGCATGGTCGTAGATCAGCGCCGGCAGCCCATGGCTCGGTGCCTCGGAAAGCCGCACATTGCGCGGGATCACCGATTCGAACACGAGACCATGCAGGCACGAGCGCACGTCGTCCGCGACCTGATCGGTCAGGCGGTTGCGCCGGTCATACATCGTCAGCACGATGCCCAGAATGCCAAGATCGGGATTGAACCGCTCCTGCACACGCTCGACGGTCTGGAGCAGCTGGCTCAATCCTTCGAGTGCGAAAAACTCGCACTGCAGCGGCACGAGCAGCGAATTGGCCGCCGTCATCGCGTTGAGTGTCAGCAGGCCGAGCGAGGGCGGGCAGTCGATCAGGCAGATCTCGTGCCCTGCATCTTCGGCCAGCGCCACGCGCAGCTTGTTGGTGCGGTCCTGCTCGCTTACGAGCTCCACCTCCGCACCCGACAGATCGACCGTCGCCGGAATAAGATCCAGCCCCGGGATTCGCGTCGGGATCATGCACGAAGCCACGCTCGCCTGCTCGATCAGCAAGTCATAGGACGATCGCTCGCGCTCACCCGCAGAAACGCCGATGCCGGTTGAAGCATTGCCCTGCGGGTCGAGGTCGATCAGCAGCACCTTCCACCCGGTCGCCGCGAGCGCCGTGGCAATGTTGATCGCCGTGGTGGTCTTCCCCACCCCGCCCTTTTGATTTGCGACGGCTATCGTGATCATCGGCCTGAACCTCGCTTGTGCTTCGTGGTCTTTCCGGTGTGGACGGTATCAGCGCGCCCTTGCAGATTTCCGACGATGATGCCGGCGGCGGGATCGGTCAACGATTGTTCCACGTGAAACAGGCGATTCCATTCCGCGCCGAGCGCATCCAGTTCATGCTGCGCCTTGGCCCCCTTCGGCAACAGCCACAGCGTATCCGGTGTGGAAAAGCGCCAAGCCACATCCAGCAAGCGGTCCAACGGCGCAAAGGCCCGAGCCGAAATTACCGCCCAACGCCGCTCAGCCAGATCCTCAACCCGGGAGAGCACGACCTCGACATTGGTGAGCCCAATCACCGCCGCCGCGCGCGCCAGCCACTCCGTCCGTAGCCGCCGCGAATCGACAAGCGTAACTGGTCGTTCGGGTTGCAGGGCCGCGATAACCAGCCCGGGAAACCCGGCTCCACTGCCGAGATCGAGCCAGGCGCCATCTGGCACTGTTTCACGTGAAACATGCAGAAGCTGCGCGCTGTCCACGATGTGCCGCTGCCAGACCGCATCGAGCGATGGCCGCGAAACGAGGTTCTGCCTCTCGTTTTCCTCACGCAGCGCCCCGACAAGGACTTCAAGACGCGCCATCGCATCGCCATGCCGCTCCGCCAGCCAAGTGCGAACGGCGTCCTCCGTCCCAACCGTCATGCGGCTACCCGCCGCCGCGCGGCAACCAGCAGACTCGCCAGCGCTGCAGGCGTAATCCCCGGCACCCGACCTGCTGCCGCCAGCGTATCCGGCTGCGCGCGTTCGAGCCGCTCGACCATCTCACGCGAAAGCCCGGGTACTTCGGCATAAGGGAAGCGATCGCCGAGCGGCACACCGTCACTCGCCCTAAGCTGCTTCAACTCAGCCTCCTGCCGCGCAAGGTAAGGTGCGTAAGCTGCGTCCTCCGTCATTTCATCGGCGAGGTCAGGATCGATCTCGGCGCCACCTAGCCATGGCGCAAGCGCGGCAAACGTCACTTCCGGAAAGCGTAGCCATTCCAGCAACGGACGGCGAATACCGTCGCCCCGTACAGCGATGCCATGCGCATTAAGCTCACCCGGCAGAATCTGCTTTTCAAGTTGAGACACAATCTTCGCCCGCGCTTGTTCGCGAGCTGCAAACCACTCCGCCCGCTCAGGTCCGATGCACCTCGCGGCAAGCCCCAACGGCGTCAACCGCGTCGTCGCATTGTTCGCCCTTAGCCTCAATCGATACTCTGCACGCGCGGTCAACATCCGGTACGGCTCGGACACCCCGTGCAACGTCAAGTCGTCGACCATGACCGCCATATAGCTCGAAGCACGATCCAGCGCCGGCGGTTCGCACTCAAGCACGGCTGCTGCTGCATGCATGCCGGCGATGAGACCCTGCGCTGCCGCTTCCTCATAGCCTGTCGTGCCATTGATCTGGCCCGCGCAGTAGAGACCAGGAATGTCCTGCAACTCAAGACTCCGCCGAAGTGCGCGGGGGTCGATGTGGTCATACTCGACGGCATAGCCCGGAACGAGGATTTCGACCGCCTCGAGCCCTTCCATCGACCGCATCATCGCCACCTGCACATCGGTCGGCAATGACGTCGAAACGCCATTGGGATAGATCACATGATCGTCGAGCCCTTCGGGTTCGAGGAACACCTGATGTCCATCACGGTCGCCGAAGCGGTGGATCTTGTCCTCGATCGACGGGCAGTATCGCGGACCTTGCGCATCAATGGCTCCACTGAACAGGGGCGAGCGGTCCAGCCCCGCGCGGATGGCGTCATGGGTTCGCTGGTTGGTCCGCGCGATGGCACAGAAGACCTGCGCCTGTGGACGCGCTTTAGTGAGTGGCGACATCGTCCACGGCTCGGAATCACTCGGCTGCGCAGGAAGGCGTGACCAGTCGATAGTCCGGCCATCAAGACGTGGCGGCGTCCCCGTCTTGAGCCGCGACATTGGCAGCCCTGCCCCGCGCAATTGCGCCGCCAGCCTGTGTGCTGCGGACTCGCCGATACGACCGCCTTCCATCCGCTCTTCGCCACGGAACAGGCGCCCACCCAGAAAGGTCCCGGTACACAGCACCACAGCACGCGCAGCGAGTGCGGTTCCATCAGCAAGGTCGACACCGCTCACAGCACCGCCCTCGAAACGCAGCGCCGCCGCCTCGCCGGCGACAACCGTCAGTCCCTGTTGCGCTGCCACCATGCGCTGAATCGCTGCTCGAAACAGCCGCCGATCCGCCTGCACGCGCGGGCCCTGCACGGCGCTGCCCTTGCTGCGATTGAGCATGCGGTAGTGGATGGCCGCCTCATCGGCCGCCCGCGCAATCAGCCCGTCGAAGGCATCGACCTCGCGCACGAGATGACCTTTGCCCAGTCCACCGATGGCCGGGTTACACGACATCGCGCCGATCATTGCAGGATCGAAGCTCACCAGTGCCGTGCGTGCGCCCATGCGCGCAGCGACAGCGGCCGCTTCGACGCCGGCGTGTCCGCCGCCGACCACAATGATGTCGAACTCGTGCATGAGCGTCGCGATATGCGATTCGGGCTTCCGCGTCAAAGCGGAGCCGTCATCGTCACTGTTTCACGTGAAACATCACTTGCCGATGCAAAACCGGCCGAAGAGTGCGTCGAGCATGTCTTCGGTTCCCGCACGGCCGACGAGACGGTCCAGCGCAACCCGCGCCAGTCGCAAATTCTCGGCTGCCAGCAGCGGATCATCGCACTGCCCTGCCTCGGCAACGGCTGCGGCCACTTCCGCTACCAGACCATGCTGCCGCGTATTGAGCGCGACGGCACCGGGCTGAGGCAGCGCAATGCGGGCATGTTCAACAAGCGCTTGCCGCAGTGCACTCAGCCCCTCGCCCGTCACCGCGGAAAGGCGGAACTGCGCCTGCCGCTTCTCTGCCACGTCCATTCGATCGCACTGCGCCGCAATATCCCACAGCGTTCTGTCCTTGGGGCCCTCCCCTTCTGGCCCCAGCCACAGGACGAGATCGGCGCGCTCGGCCTCTGCCCGCGCGCGGGCAATGCCGATCTGCTCGATCGCTCCAGCACCTTCCTCGCGGAGCCCGGCGGTATCCACAAAGGCAAAGGGCACACCGCCAATCGCCACCGCACGGACAAGCACATCGCGCGTCGTACCGGGTTCGGCCGCGGTTATAGCGGCCTCGTCTTCAACCAAAGCATTGAACAAGGTTGATTTTCCGGCGTTGGGAGGTCCGGCCAGCACCACCCGGAAACCTTCCCGTAGCGGTTCAGCCCGCGGACGTGCCAGCCAGACTGACAGTTCCTCCGCCAGCGCCATGCAGCCCTGCGTTATCGCCGGCGGCACCACTGCTCCGTCATCATCGATGTCATCATCCCCAGCGAAGTCGAGCACTGCCTCGATTGCGGCAGAGAGCGTCAGGACGCGCGTGCGCCAGTCCGCCACGAGCCGCGACAGTGCCCCACCTGCCATCGCCAACGCACCGCGCCGTTGCAGTTCGGTCTCGGCCGAGAGCAGGTCTGCCAGCCCCTCGGCCTCGGCAAGGTCGATGCGGCCATTGGCGAAGGCACGGCGGGTGAACTCGCCAGGCTCGGCCCGGCGCAGTCCCGGCAGCACCCCAAGCGCGGCCTCGACAGCCGCCACCACCGCGCGCCCGCCATGAAGATGCAGTTCGGCACTGTCCTCACCTGTCGCCGTACCGGGGCCAGGCAGCCACAGCGCCACGGCACGATCAAGCACCACACCTTCGGCATCGCGCAGCACTGTAAGCACTGCGCGGCGGGGGACAGGGAGCTTGCCGGCAAGCCTCTCGAGCGCGGGACCAGCGGCAGGACCGCTGATGCGGATCACTCCAATCGCAGCCGGGGGCGCGCCGGATGACAGCGCGAAAATCGTATCCGTCACAGCGCGGGACTGCTCAGGTCTTGGGTTTGTCGCTTCCGGATGCGCCCGCCTTGAACCCGGCCATCGCGGCACCCGCGCCCTGCTCCACGAACTGCTGGAACAGCTTGAGGCCCATCTCGCCCATCGGCGCGATCTGCTTGGCAAAGCCTTGCAGCTGGTCGACGCTGTTCATGCCCTGCATCGCCTTGGCGATCGCATCGACATAGACGTCATTGGCGCGCGTCACATCGGGCAAGCCCAGAAAGCGGCGCGCCTCCTCCGGCGTGCATTCCACCTCGACGTTGACCTTCATGGGCACACCTCTCACTTTGCCGCAGCGACACTGTCATGTGCTCTTGGCAAAGTCCATGGACAGCGCCAATCAAACGCTCGACGAACACATTCCATAAAAGGACCAGCACCATGGGCGAGAAGACGACCATCGGCACCCTAGGCGGCGAGAGCGAGATCCCCGTCTATGTTGCCACCCCCGCCGAGCAGACCGACGCGGCGATCATCGTCATTCCGGAAATCTTCGGGGTAAACGCCGGCATCCGCAAGAAGTGCGAGGACTGGGCGGCGCTGGGTTACGTCGCGCTGGCCCCGGATATCTTCTGGCGCTTCGCTCCCGGCGTCGAGCTCGATCCCGATGTGCCGGAGCAGTTCCAGGAGGCGCTCGGGTACTTCGGGCAGTATGATCCGAACCTCGGCGTGCAGGATATCGAGGCCGCGATCCAGTGGCTCCGGCAAGAACAGGGTGTCGACAAAGTCGGTCTCGTCGGCTTCTGCCTCGGCGGACGCATGGCCTACATGGCCGCCGCGCGCACGGATATCGACGCATCGGTCGGCTACTACGGGGTGATGATCGACCAGATGCTGAACGAGGCTCACGCCATCGCCAATCCGCTGATGCTGCATATCCCGACCGCCGACCACTTCGTCGGCCCGGAAGCGCAGGCGGCGATTCATGCCGCGCTCGATTCGCATCCCAAGGTCGTGCTGCACGACTACGTCGGGCTCGATCACGGCTTCGCCGCCGAGATGGGCTCGCGCCGCGACGAAGCCGGCGCGCAGCTGGCGGACGAGCGCACGCGCGACTTCTTCAAGGCGCATTTGCTCTGAGCGGAGCTCAGGCCGCCCCGTCGTAGCCCGCAATGCCTTCGAGCAGCCGGGTTATGGCGGTGCGGTCTTCCTCCGGTACTTCAGGCCGCCAGATCTCGAACAGCAGCACTGTGCGCGTCTCCGGACCCGCATTGCGCGCTTCGTGCTCCATTGAGTCGTCAAAGATAAGCGGCACGCCCGGTTCCCACGTCCGCGTCTCGCTGCCAACCCGCAAGGTGCAGCTGGGTGCAGTACGGATCGGCACGTGGCAGATCAGGCGCGTGTTGAGCATGCCGGTGTGCGGCGCGATGTGGGTGCCGGGCCTGAGCCGCGACCACAGTGCATTCGGCGCGCGGCCGGGAATCATCGGCATCGGCGCATGGGCCAAAGCGGCCATCGTGGCCGGGCAGCGCGCGGCGTTTGCTGCAACCGGAGCGCCGTCCCGCCAGAAGTAGAACGCACCCCACGATGGATCACCCAGCAGCGGATTGTTCGGTGCAGGCCGGTCGGGGGTGGAGGTCACATAGGGCGCGAAGGTATCGGGCGCCTCGTCGGCCGTGATGGCGGTAAACTCGGCCTGCATCTCCGGCACCAGATCGAGCACGGCGTCAATCCAGTCGAACTCCGAAGTATCATAGAACCGCCGCTGCGGCAGGCCCGGATAATAGAACAGCGATGGCCGCTGCAGATCGATCTCGCGCGTGCCGTTGAGAAGCCCGAGCGCTTCCTCCATCGCCGGCGAAAGGCCGACCTCCAGCACCGCATCCAGATGCTGCTGAAAGGCGCCCTGCATCTGGCCGATGAAGGCCTGTGCCGCCGCTGCCATCCCTTCCATGCCACGCGGAATGCCGCTCACGCCCGCCTGTGCCAGTGCAGTTGTGTAGAAGCTCACCGCCGCGCGATCATCCCGCACGCGCTGGCGCAGTTGACCCTTTGCCAGCAGTGCCCCGACATCGCGCGGCGCGAGCGCAAGCTGCCGATCGAGCGCCACTTCGGCGGCTGCGTGATTTCCCAGTGCCAGTTCCGCTTGCGCCAATGCCGGCCACGGCATGCGTTCCGGCGTCATGGAACCGCTGGCCGCACGCAGCAGATCGGCAGCCCGCGCAGGATTGCGGGCACGCAGCGCGGCCAGCCCCTCGCTGATAAGGTTTTCCGGCGGAGCGGTTGTCATACCCCCACGACTAGCGCAAACCTGCGCTGGATCAATGGCAGGCGCGCTCCCGGCGTGCCACAAGGCCACGAGAGAACAAGGAGAGAGACCTCATGCAGACCGGCCTCGCCGCCTGGCACCGCTATATGCAGACCGGTGATACCGCCCTGCTGTCCGAGCTCATCGCGCCCGACGCGGTGTTCCACTCGCCGGTGGTGCACACCCCGCAGCAAGGCCACGCCAAGGTCATGATGTACCTGACCGCCGCCGGACTGGTCTTCGCTGATACCGGCTTCACCTATGTCCGCGAGCTGGTCGATGGGCCGGAAGCCCTGCTCGAATTCACCGCGACGGTAGACGGCATCCACGTCAACGGCATCGACCTGATCCGTTTCGATCTCGATGGAAAAATCATCGATTTCAAAGTGATGGTGCGGCCGCTCAAGGCGATGAACAAGCTGTGGGAGATGATGGCGGCGGCGCTGCAGAACACCTGAGCGCCATTCAATTCAGCTTGGTAAGGCATCAGGGTGCAGGTTGTAATCACCCCGACCTTGTGGATTGGCTGGTACGCCGAGCAATGCCAAAGGGATCTCGCTCAGAGCGATGGCCGGCACTTCTGCGCCGAGCACGAACGGCAAGATGACTGCAACGTTGAGGCCCGCCCAAAGTCCCAAAAATCTCAGAACTGCGCGGCGCAGGCCATAGGAGAAAGCCCACTCCTCGTCGTTCAGCACCTCGATCAGCAGTTCGGAGGCGAGTAGGTGTGCTACCCGCGGTACCCACAAGCCATGCCCGCCGAGCGCCAGCGAATTGACTGAAACTGAAGCGTGCGCCGATCCGCCGATGCAAACCGGAATACCATGGTCTTCCAGCATCGACGCGACGACAAGCGCCTCTGACCGCGACACCAACACTGCGAGGCGAACCATCGCATCCGGTGCCGCGGTTTCCTCCGTCACTGATTCATCGTCGCGAAGAAGTCCTCGTTGGTCTTCGAGTTCTTCATCTTGTCGAGCAGGAACTCCATCGCGTCGATGGTGCCCATCTGCATGAGGATGCGGCGCAGCACCCACATCTTGCTGAGCTGATCCTGCGGCACGAGCAACTCTTCCTTGCGTGTGCCGCTCTTGCCCACGTCCAGTGCCGGGAAGATGCGCTTGTCTGCCACCTTGCGGTCGAGCACGATTTCCGAGTTACCGGTGCCCTTGAACTCTTCGAAGATCACTTCGTCCATGCGGCTGCCGGTATCGATCAGCGCAGTGGCGATGATCGACAGGGAGCCGCCCTCCTCGATATTGCGCGCCGCGCCGAAGAAGCGCTTGGGCCGCTGCAGCGCATTGGCGTCGACACCGCCCGTCAGCACCTTGCCCGACGACGGCACCACGGTGTTGTAGGCGCGGCCAAGGCGCGTGATCGAATCGAGCAGGATGACAACGTCGCGCTTGTGTTCGACGAGACGCTTGGCCTTCTCGATCACCATTTCGGCAACCTGCACGTGGCGGCTGGCCGGCTCGTCGAAGGTCGAGGAAATCACCTCGCCCTTCACGCTGCGCTGCATGTCGGTCACTTCTTCCGGGCGTTCGTCGACCAGCAGCACGAGCAGGAACACTTCCGGATGGTTGTCGGTGATCGCCTTGGCCATGTTCTGCAGCAGCACCGTCTTGCCGGTGCGCGGCGGCGCCACGATCAGCGCGCGCTGGCCCTTGCCTTGCGGGCTGACGAGATCGATCACGCGGGCCGACTTGTCCTTGACCGTGGGGTCGAGCGTATCGAGCCGCAGGCGCTCGTTGGGATAAAGCGGGGTCAGGTTGTCGAAGTTCACCCGGTGGCGCACGGCTTCCGGGTCGTCGAAGTTGACCTTGATCAGCCGCGTGATCGCGAAATAGCGCTCGCCGTCCTTGGGCGCGCGGATCTCGCCTTCCACAGTATCGCCGGTGCGCAGGCCCCATTTGCGGACCTGGTTGGGCGAGACGTAGATATCGTCTGGACCGGCGAGATAGTTCGCCTCGGGACTGCGCAGGAAGCCGAAGCCGTCCGGCAGCACTTCGATGGTGCCGATGCCGAGGATTTCCTCACCATCTTCCGCCACTTCCTTGAGGATGGCGAACATGAGATCCTGGCGCCGCAGCGTGCTTGCGCCCTCGACATCGAGCTCTTCGGCCATCTGGACCAGCTCGGCGGGCGTCTTCTTCTTCAGTTCCTTGAGATGCATCTGTCGTATCCGAATAAGGGCAATTGCGCGGGCCGGTGGGTCGTTGGGCTTGGAGAAAGCGGACCTTTGGGGGCAGGCACAAGAGGCGCTGCCAAACCGGAATGCCTGATTCGCTTAGGCCCGGCGAACGCGCGCGTCAATCTAAGGCATCAATCAGAACGGCTTCACGATCACCAGCACCACGATCACGGCTGCCGTTACGCCGGGAATCTCGTTCAGCAAGCGCAGCTGCCGCCCGGTCAGCTGCCGCTCCCCGCGCGCCAGCTTTTGCGCATAGGTTGCCAGCCAAAGATGGTAGCCGGTGAGCACGAGCACCATCGCGAGCTTGGCGTGGAACCAGCCTTGCGCGAACCACTCGCCGCTCACCGCCAGCGCCAGGCCAAATCCCCAGACGATGAACAGCGAAGGCCACATGATGATCTTCATCAGCTTGCGTTCGCGGTCGATCCAGATCGCATTCTCGGGCGAGCCTTGAGGCGCTTCCTGATGGTAGACGAAAAAGCGCGGCAGCATGAACAGGCCCGCCATCCAGAAGATCACGAAGATGACATGGCCGGCCTTGAGCCAGAGATAGAGCATCGCGAGCACCTGCAACATATTGCCGATATTAGCGTCTTTGCCGCCGGATCGGAACTTGGGAATTGGGGCGGTTCATCGCGAACCGCCTCATCCGTCTCAGTGCGACCAGCCCCGCACCACCTCGAGCAGCCGCTCGACATGCGGGATCGGCGTGAACTGCCCGATGCCGTGGCCGAGGTTGAACACGTGCGGCCGGTCGGCAAACACATCGAGCACGCGCCGCGCGCCGTCATCCAGCGCCTGACCGCCAGCAAGCAGCAGCAGCGGATCGAGATTGCCCTGCACGGGCAGCCCAGCGGGCAGCGCCTTGGCCGCCCAGACCGGATCGATCGTCTCGTCGACGCCAACCGCATCCACGCCTGTTCCTTCGGCATAGGCAGCCAGCTTTTCGCCCGCACCCTTGGGAAAACCGATAATCGGCACATCTGGATGCAGCTTGTGCATTTCCGCGGTGATGCGCGCATTGGGGGCGATGACCCAGCGCTCGAATTCAGCGGGGGCGAGGCTGCCAGCCCAGCTGTCGAACAGTTGCAAGCCTTCGGCTCCGGCCTTCACCTGACCGCTGAGGTATTCCACGGTCACATCGACAATGGCATCGATGATCGCCTGGAATGCGCCGGGGTCCTTGTAGGCCAGGGCGCGGGTATCGTGCTGGTCACGGCTGCCTTCGCCTGCCACCATATAGGTCGCGATGGTCCAGGGGCTGCCCGCAAAGCCCAGCATGGTCGCCTCAGGAGGCAAAGCGGCGCTGACCTGTGCCACGGTCTCATAGATCGGCGAAAGGCGCTCAGGGACGCTCCTGAGCGTCTCCAGACCCGCATCGAGCAGGCGGGGAGAGAGCGCCGGACCTTCGCCGGCAAGGAACTGGAGATCCTGCCCCATTGCATAGGGCACGATCAGGATGTCAGAGAACAGGATTGCCCCATCGAAACCAAACCGCCGCAGGGGCTGGAGGGTGATTTCCGCAGCAGCTGCAGAATCATAGACCAGCGCAAGGAAACCGCCCTTCTCGGCACGCAGTTCGCGATATTCCGGGAGATAGCGGCCAGCCTGACGCATAAGCCAGATCGGACGGCGGGAAAGATTGGCGCCCTTGAGGGTGGCGAGAAGCGGCTTCGTGACAGGGTCAGACATCAGGCAGTCGGTCCAATTCAAATCTATAGATTCTTTTGAATCAGATTGAAGTTGTTTGTTGGCCCTGTGGATAGCGGGGACGACATGCGTGTGCCCGAATTGTCCCGCCGTCTCCACAAGAAAGTGTGTCAGCGACTCTCAACAGTCTCGGGAGCAAGCGAAAGTTCTCCCTGTTGTCCCCGGCCTGTGGGTAACCTTGTCCCGATGTGCGCAAGCGGCGGGCCGGCAGGCTGCTTCCGGGGGCACAATCGCAGTCCAAACTTGTCCGCGGTTTCCTCCCGTGGTTTATCCTGCGGCTATCCACAGCCCTTTCCCGGGGCGGACTCCAAGGGCAACCATGCCGCGCCTGCACTTGCACCTCCTGTCGGACTCGACCGGCGAAACGCTCGAGATGATCGCCAAAGCGGCGCTCGCGCAATTTGATGACGCCGATGTGGTGCGCCACTTCTGGCCAATGGTCCGCTCGCAGCAGCATCTCGACCGGATCATGGGCGAGATCACCGCCAATCCCGGCCTCGTGCTGTTTACGATGGTCAATGCTGAAACGCGCGCTTTGCTGGAAAGCCGCTGTGCCGCGCTCGGTCTGCCCAGCGTCCCTGCGCTTGATGCAGTGACTTTGGCACTTGAAGCGCAGCTTGGGCAGGCAGCAAAGGGTCGACCCGGACGCCAGCATGCGATGGACGACGCCTATTTCCAGCGCGTCGAAGCGATCCAGTTCACGATTGCGCATGATGACGGCATTGCATGGGAAGACTGGGAGATAGCGGACATCGTGCTGGCCGGTGTCTCGCGGTCTTCCAAGACTCCGACGGCGATCTATCTCGCCAATCGCGGCTATCGTGTCGCCAATATTCCCATCGTTGTGGAAAGTCCGCCGCCGCCCGCGCTGTTCAGCTTGCGCCGTCCACTGGTTGTCGGGCTTACGACCAGTCCGGAGCGGCTGATCCAGGTGCGGCGAAACCGGCTGCTGTCGCTCAATCAGGCGCCGGAGACCGCCTATGTCGATAGCGAGCATGTCGCGCGCGAGGTTCAGTACGCCCGCCGCATGTTCGCGGATAATGGCTGGCCGGTGATTGACGTATCGCGGCGATCCATCGAGGAAACCGCCGCCGCGATCATCAATCTCTACAATGAGCGGCGGCCCGATGGCGGCGTGGACGGCTCTGGCCACGCCTTGTGAAGTGACGAAGGTGAGAGAATGCTGATTCTGGCCTCCCAAAGCGCAAGCCGCAAAGCCATGCTCACGGCGGCCGGTGTGCCGTTCGAAGCGCGCAGTTCCGATGTCGATGAAGCGGAAATCAAGCGCGAGCTGATCGGGGTTCCCGGCTGCGAGATCGCGAAGATCCTTGCCGAAGCAAAGGCGCTTTCGGTCTCGGTCGGCGCACCGGGCCGTCTGGTCCTCGGCGGAGATTCACTGGTCGAGGTCTGCGGGCGGACTTTCGACAAGCCGGCCAGCCGTGCCGATGCGGCAAGGCACCTTGCCTTCTTTTCCGGTCAGACGATGCATTTGCACTCAGCCGCCATTCTGGTGCGCGACGGTGTGCCGGTATGGCGTCACTGTGAAACCGCAAAGCTGCGCGTGCGGACGCTCTCGAGCGACTTCATCGAAGGCTATCTGGCGCAGGAATGGCCTGCCGTTGGCGCCTGCGTCGGCGTGTTCCGGATCGAAGCGCTCGGCGTCCAGTTGTTCGACCACATCGAAGGCAGCCATTTCACCGTGCTCGGCATGCCGCTCTTGGCGCTGCTCGGCGCGTTGCGCACGCACGGCGAGCTGCCCGCATGAGCTTGCCCTATGCCGAGGTCATCGGTGATCCCATCGCCCAGTCCAAGTCGCCGGCGATCCATGGATTTTGGTTGCAAGAACTTGATATAAAGGCAAAATATCAATCTACCAGGGTTCTCACCAGTGACCTTGATGAATTTCTGACCACCCGCCGGACTGACCATGCCTGGCGCGGCTGCAACGTCACCATGCCGCACAAGCAAGCGGTCATGCCCTTCCTCGACCGGCTCGATCCGCTCGCTGCTGCCGTCGGTGCAGTCAACACGATCATTCCCGAGGACGGACAGCTGGTCGGCTACAACACCGATGTCCCGGGCTTCCTTGAGCCCCTGCGCTCCGAACTCGCCAAGACGCACTACTTCCGCATGGCCCGCGTCATCGGCACCGGCGGCGCTGCCCGCGCCATTATCAAGGGATTGGCGGACGAGAAGCTGGTCATTGTCCTCGCCGGCCGCAACCCGGACAAGGCGCGAGCCTTGCTCGATGAACTCGATCCCGCTGGTGAACACCACGCCATCGACCTAGCGCATTTCGCCGAGGCAACCGACTTCGCCTTCGATGATCGCGAAGGCTGTTTCGATCTCGTCGTCAACGCCTCATCGCTCGGCATGACCGGCCAACCGCCGCTTGTGTTCGACTTGAGCCACGCGCCGCCGGGTTCGGTGTTCTACGATATCGTGACCAGCCCGCTTGAAACCCCATTCCTCAAGGCCGCCCGTGCTGCGGGTTTCCGCACCATCGATGGCCTTTCGATGCTGATCGGTCAGGCAGATCACGCGTTCCGCCGCTTCTTTGGTGCCCTGCCGCCGCGTGACAAGGACGCCGAACTGCGCAGGGTGCTGGCTGCATGAGCCGCCCCTTTATCCTCGGCCTCACCGGCTCGATCGGGATGGGCAAGTCCGCCGTCGCGCTGATGCTGCGCGAACTTGGCGTGCCGGTGTTCGATGCCGATGCCGCGGTTCACCGCCTGCAAGGGCCGAACGGTACGCTGCTACCCGCGATCGAAGCTGCCTTTCCCGGCACCACTGGCCCTCATGGCGTCGATCGTCCGGCGCTCGGTGCCCAGGTTTTCGGCAATCCCGAAGCGCTGGCGCGGCTTGAAGCGATCGTCCATCCGGCGGTTGCCGACGAACGCGCGACCTTCATGCTCGAGCATGCCGGTGAGGCGATTGTCGTGTTCGATATCCCGCTGCTCTTTGAAAAAGGCCACGCCACCGGTCTCGACGCGGTTGTTGTTGTGTCAGCGCCGGCCGAGATGCAGCGCACCCGTGTTCTGGCCCGCCCAGGCATGACGCCGGAAAAATTCGCCCACATCCTCGCCCTGCAGGTTCCCGATGCCGAAAAGCGCGCGCGCGCCGACCACGTCATCGACACCGGCATGACGCTCGCCGAAACGCGCGAGCAGGTCGCCGCACTGGTCTCGGCCCTACGGCAAAAAAACCCGCGCTGAAGCCTTGTAAGCCCCCTTGCTCGGGTCCAGACTATCGCAAATGCGTGAGATCGTTTTCGATACAGAGACGACCGGCCTCGACCCGCAGAGCGGCGATCGGCTGGTAGAAATTGGCTGCATCGAGATGGTGAACCGTGTGCCCACCGGCGCGGTTTTCCATGCTTATTTCAACCCGGATCGTTCGATGCCCGCCGAGGCAGAGGCTGTGCACGGTCTGTCCAGCGCGTTCCTGGCTGACAAGCCGCGGTTTGCCGAACTGGCGGAGGAGCTCCTCGCCTTCCTGGGCGATGCCCCGCTCGTTGCGCACAATGCCGGGTTCGACTTCGGCTTCCTCAATGCCGAGCTCGCCATGTGCCAGCTCCCCGCTGTAGATCGCGGGCGGATGGTCGATACCGTGGCGATTGCCCGGCGCAAGCATCCCGGCGCCAAGCTGAGCCTTGATGCGCTTTGCTCGCGCTATGGCATCGATCGCAGCCACCGTGTCCGCCACGGCGCGTTGCTCGACGCCGAGCTTCTGGCACAGCTCTATGTCGAACTCATGGGCGGTCGGCAGATCGGCCTCGAACTCGCCGCAGAAGTCGAAGTGACGACAGTAACGGTTACAACTGCGGTCCGTGTGGAGGCGCCACGCATGCATCGGCCGGCCAGACCGCATACCGCCAGCGCGGAGGAACTCGCCCGGCACGCGGCGTTTGTCGAAGGAATCAAGGGCGCCATCTGGCTGCAGTAGGTTTGCCCTTCCCGGTTCGGTCCGGGCAGGGATTTGAGCGAAGGAGAGTGGACTTATGGATATTCGCGTTTCGGGCCATCAGGTCGATACCGGCGCCGCCTTCGAAGCTCATGCCGAAGAGCGCCTTTCCGCGATTGTCGACAAGTACTTCTCGCGTGCGCTGACTTCGCACGTCACTCTTGGCAAGGCGCCACATGGCGGCTTCCGCTGCGATATCGTCACCCACGTGGCGCAGGGCCTCATCCTCAAGGGCAGCGCGGTCGCGCAGGATGCCCACATCGCGCTCGATCAGTCGGCCGAGAAGATCGACAAGCAGCTGCGCCGTTACAAGCGCCGGATCAATGCCAGGCAGGACCAGGCCGATCACGCCCGCCGCGAAGAAGAAGCCGCTTACACCGTCTTCGTTGTCGAGGAGACCGAGACCGAAGAGCCGGCCGATGCGCCGCTCGTCATTGCGGAAACCCGCGTTGACGTGCCGACCGCCAGCGTGTCGGACGCGGTGATGATGCTCGATCTGCGCAATACCAACGCGCTGCTGTTCAAGAACGCCGGAACCGGCGTGCACAACATGGTCTATCGCCGTGGTGACGGTTCGATCGGCTGGGTCGCACCGGCCAAGTAAGTGCGGCTGCATATCTGATGTCCGGCAAGGCTGTCAGTGGGCGCGGGAACGCGATTCGGTGCTTGCACCGCGTCGCGTTCGGGCGCATGGGCCGCACCACACCAGGCGCGCGAGCGCATTTTCCGGCATCACTGTTTCCATGACCGCTCTTTTCTCGATCGATCTTCAGGCTGTGCGCATCGTGCGCGCCGAAACAAAGACGCAGATCCTCGGCGCGCTCGCGGATTGCTTCGGCGAGGTCTACTCGCTTGACCGTGCGACGGTCCTTGAACAGATCGAGGAACGCGAAACACTTGGCAGCACCGGCTTTGGCCGGGGTGTCGCTATCCCTCATGCTCGGCTGGAATCATTGGCGCGGCCGGTCGCGGCCTTTTTCCGCTTGGAGAATCCGGTCGACTTCGCTTCGTCGGATGGAATGCCGGTCGATTGCGTATTCGGCTTGCTTTCGCCCGAACAGGCCGGTGCAACGCACCTGCAGGCCCTCGCGGCGATCTCCCGGCTGATGCGCGATGAACGCATGCACGAGCGCCTGATCGCCGCGCCCGATGCCGATGCGATCTACGCATTGCTCGTCAATGTCATCGACCGCGACGCCGCCTGACCACTTGGTCCCGCGCGTGAAATGAGCGGAAGCCGCCTTCCGGCCGCTCTTGAAGTGACAGCCCTGATTCGCCTTGTCGAAGCCAAAGGCGGCTTCGGCGTTGTCGTGCATCGCGGCGAGCTGGACAGCGGCACGATCTTGATTGTTATTGTCATCAATCAAGGGTTTGGTCAGTCAAGTGCGCAGGTCTATGAGCGCTTGCCAAAGCCGGATGGCACTCTAGGCTGGACCCTTTCGAAAGCCCAAGATCCTCAAGATAAAGCGGAGTTCGATCAGTATCTGAGCCGCCGAGCTGCGCAGGACCGCGACTTGTGGATTGTCGAACTGGCCATCGCGGACGGCGAACAGTTCATCCGGAATCTTGAGGAAATTGAGAACAAACACGGATTCATGGGTTGACTCACTGAGTACATTCCTTAGGGCGCCCGCTCTCGACCACGCGTAGGCAGCGATGAGACGGCAAGAAAGCCTCCACGCCAGCACGCAGACGGGGGGCAGACGCCAGAGCCTTCGAGCGGCATCAGTCTTGCAGCCAAGTCCTGCTTTGACTGAACCGATCGCGCTTTGTGCCGACGTTCACCGCCCAATGACGAAGTTGCATGAGCCGCCAGTTCCGTGTCGCCAGTGCCGTGTGCATTGCTGCAAGTCTTGCCACTATCCTGTTCAGCACCGGCGGTTCCGGTGCGAAAGCACAGGACATCCAGATCCCGGTCGCTGAAGCACCCGGATCCTCGGCCATAACCGTTGAACCCCGCACGAGTGTGTTCCGGCCGGTCGAACAGCCCCTTCCCCAGCCCGAACGGACTGAGCCTGATAGCGCGGACGCCTTGCCGTCTGCCTCTACTCTGGCCGATCTGGTTGAGCGTACGCCGCTCCCCGCATCGCTTTCGCGCGAGATGGAATGCCTTGCCGGCGCTGTCTACTTCGAGGCGCGCAGCGAAACCCTTGCCGGCCAGCTGGCGGTTGGGCGTGTGATCGTCACCCGCGCAGCCTCAGGCCGTTTCCCGAGCTCCTATTGCGGGGTCGTCTACCAGCCCTCGCAGTTCTCGTTCGTCCGCGCCAATGCGATGCCGTGGGTTGATCACGATAGTGCCAAGTGGCAGCAGGCCGTGAAGATCGCCGTAATTGCCGACAGCGGCGCCTGGAAAAGCCCGGTGGAAGGCGCGATGTTCTTCCACGCGGCGCATATCGCGCCGTCCTGGGGCAAGACCCGCATGGCGCGGGTGGATAACCACGTCTTCTATCGCTGATCGCGTCTGATCGGATTCTTGCAGCCCTGGCCTCAGGCCATGGCTGCAAGCGCCGTCCGCAACGTCGAGAAGTGCGATTGGCGCGCAAGCAAGTGGAGCGCGTGAACGTTGGGAAGGCGCTGAGCCATGGACTGCGCCATTTCAGGCGGAGTCCAATTGTCGGCGCTGCCCTGCCAGATTGTGACAGCATGTATCACGTCTGACAGCAGTCCCGCCCACGGCCGGACATAGGCCTCGATTTCCGCCTTGTAGCTTGGAAGTCCTCCAATCAGGCATGATTGCAGCACCTGGCGGTAGGGACCGACAAACTGCGCATCAGCTTTCAGTTCACGATCATCGCCTTGCGCGGTCGCAAACAGAAAGTGGGTAAGCAGGTGCGGCAGTCGCGCTGCGCAAAATGACTGCGCCCCCGCCAAGGCAGCGAACAACCGCGGTCGCTGCATCGCTGCCCGGAAGATCGGCGCGCCAGCCATTTTGCCAAGAAAGTTGCCAATTTCGAGCGGTCCCGCCGGGGAGACCAGCTGCAGAGTCAGATCAGCGGCGGGTATTCGCGCTGCGACTTGAAGCGCGACATGCGCCCCCGCCGAGAAGCCGACGAGGCGCACAGGCCCTACGGCGCCAAGCTCAGAGATGCTCGCAACCAATTGCCCGATGCGGGATTCCGGTTCAAGCGGCAGCGCAGCCCGATCCAGCGCAATCCATGATCGGACGGCTTCACCACCCAAAAGTGCCAGTTCGGCTGGAGCGCCGGGATTGCCGTGAAAATAGATAGTTCTCACGGCAATCTCCATACAGCCGTCAATGCCGGAAGTGACGCATTCCCGTGAAGACCATCGCGAGACCGGCAGCATCGGCCGCTGCGATCACTTCGTCGTCCCTGATCGAGCCGCCAGGTTGGATGACAGCCGTAGCGCCCGCTTCCACGGCAGCCAGCAGACCGTCGGCGAACGGAAAGAAGGCGTCCGACGCGACCGCAGAGCCGACGGTGCGCGGTGCGTCCCAGCCATAAGTCTCCGCGGCTTCCTGCGCCTTCGCGGCGGCGATCCGCGCGCTGTCGCGACGATTCATCTGGCCTGCGCCGATGCCCGCCGTCACCCCATCCCGCGCATAGACGATGGCATTGGATTTGACGTGCTTGGCGACAGTCCAGGCGAAGCGGCAATCGGCAAGCTCCTGCGCGGTCGGCTGGCGCTTGGTCACCACCTGCAGCATGTCGTCGGTCAGCTCGCCATTGTCGCGATCCTGTACAAGCAGACCGCCAGCGATGGGCACGGTGACCAGCCCGGCGCGGCTTGCAGAGGGCATTTCATCAAGGAGCAACAGGCGAAGGTTCTTCTTGCGGGCGAACGCAGCCAGCGCAGCTTCGTCGGCGCCGGGTGCAACCACGACTTCCGTGAAAATCTCGCAGATCGCTTCGGCGGTGGCACCATCAAGCGGGGTGTTGAGCGCGACGATGCCCCCGAATGCGGAGACCGAATCGCAGGCGAGCGCTGCTTTCCACGCCTCAAGCGGGGTCGCCGCGACGGCCACACCGCAGGGATTGGCATGCTTGACGATGACCACGGCGGGCTTGTCCGCTCCGAACTCCGCGATCAGTTCGAGTGCCGCATTGGCGTCATTGTAATTGTTGTAGGACAGTTCCTTGCCCTGCAATTGCCGTGCCTGCGGCAGACCCTTCACAGGGCCGCCCTGCGCTGGCACATAGAGCGCGGCGCTTTGATGCGGGTTCTCGCCGTAGCGCAGCGTCGAGACCAGCTTGCTTGCCGAGAGCAAGGTTTGCGGGAAGTGCTGCTGCTGGTCAGTGACGGCAAACCACTGCGCGATCGCCGCGTCGTAAGCTGCTGTCGCGGCAAAGGCCTTGGCGGCCATCGCCTTGCGGAAATCGAGGCTGGTGGCACCGCCGGTCGCTTCTAGCGCATCTATCAGCACCGCATAGTCGGCGGGATCGGTCACGATGGTCACGTAGTGGTGGTTCTTGGCCGCTGAGCGCACCATCGAGGGGCCGCCGATGTCGATGTTCTCGATCACTTCCTCGCGGCCCGCGCCCTTTGCGACAGTGGCGGCGAAAGGATAGAGGTTGACCACAACGAGGTCGATCGCGCCGATCTCATGCTCGGCCATGGAGGCCGCATGGGCGGGATCGTCGCGAACCGCCAGCAGGCCACCATGAACCTTTGGGTGTAGTGTCTTGACACGCCCGTCCATCATTTCAGGAAAACCGGTGAGATCCGAGATGTCGCGCACCATCAGGCCGGCATCGCGCAGCGCTGCAGCGGTCCCGCCAGTCGACACCAGCTCGACTCCATGGGCCGCAAGGGCGCGGCCGAGGTCGGCAAGGCCGGATTTGTCGGACACTGAAAGCAGCGCCCGCTTGATCGTCACGTCGGTCACAATGGAATGTCCTGTCTAGCGCATCTTCTTGAGCAGCCACGAGAACGACTCGCCGCTGCGCGGAATCTTGGCCGAGATCACCAGCT
Source organism: Novosphingobium sp. AAP93 (assembly GCF_001296055.1). Taxonomy (NCBI): domain Bacteria; kingdom Pseudomonadati; phylum Pseudomonadota; class Alphaproteobacteria; order Sphingomonadales; family Sphingomonadaceae; genus Novosphingobium; species Novosphingobium sp. AAP93. The sequence continues at coordinate 80,779 of NZ_LJHZ01000080.1, read as the reverse complement.
GCCGTGTGGCGAGCGGCCGTCCCATGCCATCAGACCAGATGCTTTCTTCAAGCGTGACCGGATCGCGGCCGGAACGGAACTGCCAAAGGCTGCCGTCGGGCAAGGCCAGCGTGACGCCAAGACCGTCACGCCCTTGCGCCAGCTCGATATGGGGGCCGAGGTGGAAGCGCAAGGCTACACCGATCATTCCGCGCTTGCCGCGGCGGCCGGTCGGCACCAGCAAGTCTTCGCCGCGCAGTTCGCTACCATCGTCGCGCATGATCATAATGCGGCGATGCGTGAGGCCATAGCGGCTGACATAGCCGTTATGGCTCGCTTCGATCCGCGTGGCCCCAGCACCTTCGCCGGTGAGGATGCGGCGATCTACTTCGACTTCCGAAACGCCGGGCCCAAGCTTGCCGTTGATAAGTACCGCGGTGGAATTGAAATCGTCGATCGCCAGCGTCGAATGTGCGGCCGTAGCGCGCAGGCCCTGCGCCAGCCGCAGCGGGATCTGGCCTCCAGCAAAGGCCGCACCGCCGCAGTTAACGATCAGGCGTTCCTTGCCGTGGCTGAATTCGAACGCCAGCGTCGATGCACAGCCGTCACGCGCATGGCGCGCCACGGGGGGTGGTGCAGCATCGAACTGCAGAACAGACTTGCCCGCTGCGACGCGCTGATAACCCCAATGGCGCGCATCGCGCAGCGGACGTGTACGCACGCCGCTTGCCTTGATCAGCGCGGCAATACGTTCCGGCGATACCGCACCGGCGCCTTGCCACGAGCCAAGCCCACCGTCGCCATGAAGCAAGGTGAGCAGCGGCGGAACCAGCATCTCGAGGATCGCGTCGAGCTGAGGCGGCGGGGTGCTGCGAACGGCCGCATAGCAGGCGCGCAGTTCGATCAGCAGTTCGATCACCTCGATCTGGCCGAGCGGGCTGCGTGAAAGCACCCCGCCATCATCGCACACGAGATTGCCCAGTGCCCTGACCAGCCCGCCTTCGCCGTAGAGCTTGCGCGCACGGCCATCGTCGAGCAGCAAGCCGGCGGCGGTGATGGCGGTCCAACCGGCGACTTCGGCGAGCGTATCCTCGGCCCGTCCAACGTGGCGGTCCAGCCAGCGCGCGGTCTCGTCAAAGGTAGTCAGCACCCGGGCACGCAGCTTGCGATCCTGGCTCGAGAGCAGCAGCGGAGCATGGATCAGCCACGACAGGAGCCGGTGCCCGGCGTTTCCGACGGCCCAGGCAGGACCGGCTCCCGGGCGCGGATTGGCCGCGAGCCATGCCGCAAAAATCCGTTCGGCCACTGGTGCGCACTGTGGCCGCGTGGCGCAGCTTGCCAGATCGCCGAGCCAGCTGAAGCCGTGGACCACACGCTCGAACGGCGGGGAGAGCCGAGGACCGCTGAATTCGGTATCGGCGATAGGGAGTTTGACGCCATGGAGCAGGAAATGCCCTGCACGCAGCGCCGTTCCGGATGCCGGGTCACCGGGCAGCATGCTGGCAACGGTGGCCGTAAGTCGCGGCCGTGCGCGCTTGCGGAAGGGATTGAGCGCCGAGGGCGGCAGGCCCAGCCCATAGGCCAGCCGGATCAGCCGCTCGCCCGCGCTGACCTGCGGCGGTGAGAAATCGGCTACGGTAAGAGCCCGGCCCGATTCGAGAGGCGCAATCTTGCCAACATCGCTGGCGACAGGAGGATTGCTCTCTGCTGCGATCGGCCGCGACTTTGTCGGCGCAATGACCAGCGGCTCCGGGTCGGGACCAAGCGGCAGTGCTGGGCGCCGGGTATCGCTGTCGAGCGCGGTATCTGGCTCCGGTTCGCGCGCAATGCCCTGGTCAGAGGCTTCACGGATTCCGGAGAATAGGCGCGCCATGGCGTCAGTCAGCGCCCTTTAGCGCGGCGATGTTGGCGGCATAGCAGGTGGGACCGCCCTTGAACGTGGCTGTCCCTGCTACCAGCACATCAGCGCCGGCGTCCATGCACTGCCGTGCTGTCATAACATCGATCCCGCCGTCGACTTCAAGGTGGATCGGCTTTCCGGTCTTGTCGATCATCTTGCGCACGGCTTCGATCTTGCGAAGCTGGCTGGCGATGAAGCTCTGGCCGCCAAAGCCGGGATTGACGCTCATGACGAGGACCAGATCGATCTCGCCAATCAGGTAGTCCAGCAACTTGGCCGGTGTGCCCGGATTGAGCGCAATGCCGGCTTTCTTGCCCAGCCCGCGAATGGCCTGAACGGTACGGTGGATATGCGGGCCCGCCTCAGGATGGACGGTGATGATATCCGCACCTGCGGTGGCAAAGGCTTCAAGGTAGAGATCGATCGGCGCGATCATCAGATGGACGTCGAACGGCTTTGCACTGTGGGGGCGCAGAGCCTTCACCACGCCGGGCCCGATAGTGATATTGGGCACGAAATGGCCGTCCATCACATCGACATGGATCCAGTCTGCACCAGCGGAGTCGATCGCCCGCACTTCCTCCCCCAGCCGTGCGAAATCGGCTGAGAGGATCGATGGGGAAATCAGCGGCGCGGCCATCACGAAAACTCGCAAACAGGAACTGGCTATACGCGGCACTTCTGCGCCCGGCGGCCATCACCAAAAGCGATTACCGGTGGCGAATCGGCGGAACAAGCGTGGATACCTCCCTTTTCCACACGGATTATCCCTATTTGCCGCCGATTCGGCGCAAACACGACTGGCGTCTGCCAGGACCGGTTCGGCCCAAGGCAAATGTTTGCGACAATGTTCACCTTGCCGAACCGTGCAAAGCCTGCCTATGGCGCCGCCGGGTCCGCGCTCCCTCGTTCAGAAGCGCTGGTTTTGGGATGATGTCATGACTCTGCCGAAGTGGCGTACTGCCATGGCAACCGTGCTGGGATTGATCACTGCGCCCCTGGGGCTGCATGTGGACACGGCAAAGGCGGCCCCTGCATGCATTGGTCCGGCGAGTGAGACGTGGATCAACATCACAGTTGACCGCGTGCGCAACAGCAAGGGCCTGATCACGGCGACGCTCTACACGAATGAACCCAAGCGCTTCCTCGTCAAGAACGGATCGCTTTACGTCGCGAGCACGCCGGCCACGGTTGGCCAGACCCGGTTCTGCCTGTTTGTGCCGCATCCGGGGACTTACGCTATCGCGATCTATCATGACGAGGATTCGTCCGGGACGATCAATCGCGGCGGTTTGTTTGGCATCCCCAGCGAAGCAGTGGGCTTCTCCAACAACCCGACGATCTTTCTCGGGCCGCCATCGCTGCGCTCGACGCTGGTAACGATCGAACATCCAAATCAGTCGATCACCATCAACGTGAAAAAATTCTGATCGGCCCGATCAACCCGCCGCGAAAGCTGCCGTAAGGTAGCGCGGCGCGAGCTCCTCGGCCAGAGAGAGTGCGCGCGGATCATCGACGTCCATCCACCAGGCGTTGCCGATGTCGCAGGTCGCAGCCCGCCCGCGGTCTGCCAGCCACTGCATACCATCGGACAGGCTGCCGGACTTTCCAACATCAATCGCCGCTGCAATCGCCTCGGCCAGGCGAGGCGTGGCGAGGAATGCGCCGCAGTCAACCGCATCCCACTCGGGGATAGTCTTGCCGATGGCGCTGATGAAGCCGTTTGCATCGGTCTTGACCCAAGTCGCATCGTCCGGATCGATCAGCGGGCTTTCAGTCTGCCGGTCGATCCCGAGCGTGACGTCGCGCGTTTCGCTGCCCACTTTGCTCAGGGCACCGAGAATGGCACTGTCGAACATATGGTCCGCCATCATCAGCAGGTAATCGCCTGCGCATCGCGAAGCGCCTGCCATGACGGAATAGCCGTTTGGCTTGCTCCAGTCGGCCACTCGCACAGGCTCGATCGCAACAGCTACACGCCGGGACAGGTCGGCCAGGAATGCCTCGACATCGTCCGCCTTGTGGCCCGTAACGACCACAACGCGAGTGATCCCCGCCGCGGCCGCCTGCCGGATACCGATCTCGATCAGCGGGACACCACAGACAGGTGTCAGCGGCTTTGATGGCGACAGGGAAGCGAGCCGGCTGCCATAGCCGGCGGCAATGATCACGGCGTCCATCAGGTCGGTCCTCTCTTCCGCGCCGGGGCCAATAACGCAGACGGCGCCGATCCTGCATCAGGACCGGCGCCGCTAGTGTTGTGCGAGCTGGAAGCTTACTCGGCAGCCAGTGCAGTTTCCGAGATGTATTCGTCGACCAGCTGGGCGGCGACATCATCGTTGAATTGCTGCGGCGGGTGCTTGCAGAAATAGGCCGAAGGGCCGATCAGCGCGCCGCCTTCGCCGCGCTCCAGCGCGACCTTGCAGCAACGAATCGCGTCCATGACGCAGGCGGCCGAATTCGGGCTGTCCTCGACCGAGAGGCGCAGCTCAAGATTCATCGGGACGTTGCCCCACTGCGTACCTTCAAGGCGAAGGAAGCACAGCTTGTTGTCGTTCTGCCACGGAACATAGTCCGACGGGCCGACGTGAATGTTCTCGTCGGCGAGGCGCTGAGCGAGCATGGCCTGCACCGCTTCGGTCTTCGATTCCTTCTTCGAACCGAGGCGCTGACGATCGAGCATGTTCATGAAGTCGGTATTGCCACCGGTGTTGAGCTGGTAGGTCTTCTCGACCGTAACGCCGCGGGCGCCGAACAGGCTCGACAGGACGCGGTGGACGATCGTCGCGCCGACCTGGGCCTTGATGTCGTCACCCACGATCGGGATGCGCTTGGCGCGGAACTTCGCCTCCCACTCGGGACGGCTGGCAATGAACACCGGCATGCAGTTGACGACTGCAACGCCCGCTTCGAGCGCGCATTCCATGTAGAATTCGGTTGCCGTTTCCGAACCGACTGGCAGGAAGTTCAGGAGGACTTCCGCGCCGGAATCGCGCAGCGCAGCGACGATCGATTCGTGCGTGGCTTCCGGAGCATCCGCGAGGATGAAGCCGCGCTCGCCCATGCCGGTCATATGATCGGCAACACCGTCGAGGATCTTGCCCATCATCACCTTGGCGCCGGTCGCGGGGACCTGCGGCTGGAAAACGGCGGTGCAGTTGGGGGCGGCGAAGATGGCTTCGGCAATGTCCTTGCCGACCTTGCGGGCATCGACGTCCACGCCCATCACGAACTCGACGTCGCCGGCGCCATAGCCGCCAATCCGCTCATGAATCAGGCCCGCAGCCGAATTGGTGTTGCGGTAGAACTCTACACCCTGCACCAGCGAGCTTGCGCAGTTGCCTACGCCGATCACTGCGACCTTGATTGGCTTCATTTTAACCAGATCCCCTTGGGCAATCGGAATGCCGTTGTAACTAAACTGCCTCACTCCACACAAAAGCTCCAGATTGCAAGGAGATTTCCGCAGCGTCATGCAAGCGGCCGCGAGGTGGTGGCCACCTTGCCACCCGGTCCTTCTTTTGCACTTGCGAAAGTTGAAGCTCGCGCAGCCATTCTGATGTGATCCCGATCTGACCAAGTCATCAGAAAGGCCCAGTTATCTGGTCGAATCGATTGACCGCCATGCGCCTATCGCAATGCAGCAATTGGTGGCTGCGAAATGCACGATTGGGCCGATTCGGCGGGGGCCAAACGTCCGAAACAAGCTGCGCGTTGGTCACGAATCAACGGGATTTGGTCTCGCCGAGCCTGCCCAGCAGCAGCGCTGCCGCGATCAGAGCCATTCCGATCGCGTCAAGCGGACCCATCGTCTCTCCGAAAACCAGCCACCCGATAAGGATCGAGACTGCCGGCTGGGTCAGCAGGACCACGCCGATGATGAGCGCCGAGAAGTGCCGCAGGGCGAAGACGATCAGGCCTTGCCCGACAACCTGACTGCAGAATGCGAGCGCCACCAGTGGCCACCATACGTGCGGCCAAACCGGTTCGCCCAGCCATAGCGCGATGGCCAGCATGACCGGTGCGCTCGCCAGCGTCGAGGTGAACAGCAACTCCCAGCTCTCGAACCGGTCGCGCGCACCCTGCAGCAGCATGATATAGAAGAAGTAGAACACACCGGCGAGAATGCAGAACAGGTCGCCGATAAGGGTGACATGGTCGATCTCCAGCGAACGGCCGAGCAGGATTGCCGCACCGCTGATGGCCGCTACGATCGCCGCCAGCTCGATGGGGCGCGGTAAGCGCCGCGCCGCGATCAGGCCCCAGACCATCAGGATCAGGCTGCCGGAATTTCCGAACAAAGAGGCGTTGCCGAGCCGAGTATAGGCTATGCCAATATGCCAGCTTGCCAGATCGAGCGCGAAGGCCACGCCCGCGATCGCAATCAGCAGCCAAGCGCTCAGCGGCGCGACCGCTCGGACTGGACCGCGTTGGCGCACGGCAAGGATCGCGAGCACCGGCAGTGGCAGGAACAAGCGCCAGAACCCGGCGGAAACCGGGCCTGAGTCCGCCATCCGGACGAACCAAGGCCCCAGCGCGAGGGCGAAGTTCCCGCCAAGCAGGGCGACGAAATGCCAGGGATTGGGGCGCGGCAAGCCGCGCCGGTCGTCAATGCCTTTCATGGTCCGCTGGTCAACTCGAGCTTGTCATGCAGACGCCGGCATCCTAGCTGGGTTTTAAATGGAAACTCTGCCGGGCGCAGCAGGGTCTGGCTATCAGGTTAGGGGGCTGACGCCGATCGGGCGAAGCTTCACTGTGAGCCGGTCCATAAAGCGCCCGCCCTGATTTCCCAAGCCCCACTTCTGCAGGTTCCCCGCGTGCCAGCCCCAGCAGTGTTACCCCGAGAAGGACTTCCGTCGATGCATGAATCGCTTTTCCGGCCGATCCAGCTTGGTGCCATCGCCGCGCCAAACCGCATCCTCATGGCACCGCTGACGCGCGGCCGGGCAGGACCGGATGCCGTCCCGACCGAGATCATGCAGACCTACTATCGCCAGCGCGCAGACGCAGGCCTGATCATCAGCGAAGCGACCGGGATCAGCCGCGAAGGCTCCGGATGGCCCAGTGCGCCGGGCATCTGGAGCGATGCGCAGGTCGAAGCATGGAAGCCGGTCACCGAAGCGGTGCACCAGGCGGGGGGCCGTATCATCCTGCAGCTCTGGCATATGGGCCGCGTCGTTCATCCCTATTTCCTCGGCGGCGAACTGCCGGTGTCCGCATCCGCGACCCGCGCGCCGGGCCACGCGCATACGCCGGAAGGCCGGATGGAGAATGTCGAAGCGCGCCCGCTTCGGCTCGACGAGATGCCGCGCATCGTTGACGACTATGGCCATGCCGCTGAGAACGCGAAGCGCGCCGGGTTCGACGGTGTCCAGCTTCACGGTGCGAACGGCTACCTGATCGACCAGTTCCTGCGCAATTCCTCTAACCTCCGCGATGATGACTACGGCGGCAGCCCGGAAAATCGCGTGCGGCTGATGCGTGAGGTGATGGAGCGCCTTGTTTTGATCTGGGGCGCCGACCGCGTTTCGATCCGCCTTTCGCCCAATGGAGACAGCCAGGGCGTTGACGACAGCGATCCCGCTACGCTCTTCGCCGAAGCGGCGCGGGTGCTCGAAGCGCTCAAGGTCTCGTTCGTCGAGCTGCGTCAGCCCGGGCCGGAAGGCACGTTCGGCGCGACCACCGTGCCGCCGCAGGATCACGTGATCCGCGGGCACTATTCGGGGCCGCTGGTGCTCAACAGCGACTACACGCCCGAGGCTGCCGCCGCCGACGTGGCGTCCGGCCGTGCCGATGCGATCAGCTTTGGTCGGCCCTACATCTCGAACCCGGATCTGGTGGAGCGCATTCGCCTCGGGGCCGAACTCGCGCCGAATGTAGGCGTGCCGCAGACGTGGTATTTCCCAGGTGAAGCAGGGTATATCGACTACCCGACGCTTGCCGAGGAGCGGGCGCGCGCTAAGGCCTGAGCGGAGGTAGTCCAGCAGCCGGTCCTTAGGAGCAAAAGATGCGTACGATCCCGCGGTCCTGGCTGTTCGTTCCCGGAGACAGCGAAAAGAAGCTGCTCAAGACGCCGGAAACCGGCGCTCATGCGCTGATTGTCGATCTTGAGGATGCGGTTGCCCTCTCGGCCAAGCCCGATGCGCGGCGAATGACGCGCGACTGGCTGGAAGCGCACCGGCGCCAGATCACGATGCGCAAACAGGCACGGTGGGTACGGATCAATGCCGTCGAGACCGGCCTGTGGCGCGAGGATCTGGCAGCCGTCATGGTCGGCGCGCCTGAAGGCATCATGCTGCCCAAGGCCGAAGGCCCTGAGCAGATCAGGCAGGTCGCCGCCGAAATCTACGAACTTGAACAGCGGCACGGCATTCCCAACGGCCAGACTCGCCTGCTGCCGCTGGTCAGCGAAACCCCGCGCGCTGCCCTGACCATCACGGCCTACATGGACGCATCGATGCCGCGGCTGGCAGGCCTGACCTGGGGGGCGGAGGACCTCTCCGCAGAGTTGGGCGCGGCGCGCAAGCGCGATGCCGATGGGCAGTGGACCGATGCATTCCGTTTCGTTCGCGCGCAGACCTTGCTGGTTGCTCATGCACGCGGCGTCTGGGCGATCGATACGCTCTATGCTGATTTTCGCGATGTCGAGGGTACCAGACGCGCGGCAGAAGCGGCTCGGGCGGACGGGTTTTCCGGCATGCTGGCGATCCATCCCTCGCAGGTGCCGCTGATCAACGCAGCCTTCACGCCCGGCGAGGAAGAGCTTGCCAATGCCCGCGCGATTGTCGACGCGTTTGCGGCCAATCCGGGCGTCGGAGCACTGCAGTTGCAGGGCCGGATGCTTGATCAGCCGCATCTGCGGCAAGCCAAGGCGCTGCTCGGGATCGACTAGCCGCGGTCTGGGCTCAGGGGTTCGCAGGCTTTGCGCTGGCGGTGACCTTTGGTGAAGCGGGGGCTGCATCATCGGGTCCGGCATCGGCATTGGCTGCTGCATCGCCAGCCGTGTCCGAAGCTTCGACAGCCATGCTCGCATCACCTTTGGCTACGGCGCTGCGCGCAGCGGGTGCTAGCGGGGCTTGTGCCTGCGTCCGATCCGTCTCCAGCATCGCATCGCTGACCGAACCGGGCAGGATCTCACCGCTCGCTGTCGACGCCGCCTGCGGCGCTGAAGATTGTCCGCAGCCACCAAGCAGCAGTACCGGGGCCAGCGAGACAGCCAGCAATCGAGATGGCAACAGACGATTCATGCGGGATCCTTGATGGCAGGATTTGCCGTATCACGGGGTTCAAGCAGGCCCAGAAAGCTTTCGCACCGCGCGAGCAATGCCCTATCCCACTCTTCCGGCGCAACCGAAATGCCCAGTGCAGCCAAGCTGGTAACGCCGAACTCTTCGATCCCGCAGGGCACGATCCCGCCGAAGTGCGTCAGGTCCGGCGCGAGGTTGACCGAAAACCCGTGCATTGTCACCCAGCGCCGGATGCGGATACCGATGGCGCCGATCTTGGCTTCCCCGGCATCGGCACCGCGGGTCCAGATCCCGACTCGTCCTTCGGCACGCCAAGCGTCGACGCCGAAATCGCCCAAAGTATCGATGACCCAGCCTTCGACCGCGTGGACAAACCCGCGCACATCCCGCGCGCGTTTGCCGAGATCGAGGACCAGATAGCCGACGCGCTGGCCCGGCCCGTGATAGGTATAGCGCCCGCCCCGTCCTGCCTCGACCACATCGAAGCGCGGATCGAGCAATTCGTCTGCGGCGGCGCTCGTTCCCGCCGTGTAGACTGGCGGATGTTCGAGCAGCCAGATCAGTTCGCGCGCCTTGCCTTCCTGCACAGCGGCGTTGCGCGCTGTCATGGTATCCAGCGCCTCGCGATAGGGCACAAGATCCTGCCCCTGAAGGATCTCGATTTCACCGGGAACGTTCATGCCGGCAGCGCATGAACCTCCCCGGCCGCGCTGGCAAGACCGGTCAGGGTTGATTGCACCGCACGGGGGGTGCGCATCTGTTCCGGTCCTGCTAGGGCTGCGGCGGAAAGGGACATGAGTGCCGTGACAACCTTGGATAGCAGTGCGGCCTGGGCCAGCGCCACCCGCATGGTCGCCGCCAACCGTGACCTTCTCGTGGCGATTGCCGGTGTCTTCTATGTGCTGCCGGGTCTGGCAGGTGCCGTTTTCGTGCCTTCACCGGCGATGACGCCCGAGATGTCCGAGGCGCAGATGCTGGCGGTGATGCAGGACTATTACGCCAACTCGCTGCCGGTTCTGCTTATCCTGTCCCTGCTCCCAATGGCCGGAATGCTGACGATGCTGGTTGCCATGCTTGATACGGCGAGGCCGACCGTAGGACAGGCGATCCGGCACAGTGTCCGCGCGCTGCCGACCTACTTCGCTGCCCAGTTGCTGATCGCACTCGGCATACTTCCCGTATCGATCGCACTGGCCAGCGTGTTGGCCTTGCTCTTGGGAGATAAACTGGCGGTTCCGATCGCTCTAGGCCTGCTGCTCTATCCGATCATGCGGACCATGCTGGTCGGACCAGTGGTAGCGGGAGAGGGTGTTCGCAATCCGGTCACCGCCATCCGCGAAAGTTTCGAGCGCACCCGGCACAATGCAGGGCGGATCCTGCTATTCATCGGCATGGCCGCCTTCGTGTTTCTGGTCGTCTACGGCCTCGTCATGATGTTCGTTGGTGTGGTGCTGGTCCTCACGTTCAAGGGCGAGCCGCAGCGCCTGCTGGGTGAGGGCGTTGCCGGCGTGCTGCTTGCCGTCGGCTATACCTACTTCGTCGCGATGCTCGCCGCGATCTACCGTCAGCTTGCTGGCGATGCGGCTGGCCCTGCCGAACGGTAACCGCGATGGACGAAGCGAATGTGCAGCTGCCGCGGAGCCGCATGGCGCTGCTGTTCATGGTCATGCTGGTCACGGCGGCAGGCAACACGGCCATGCAGTCGGTCATGCCGTCGATCGGCACGCATCTGCATATCGCCGATGTCTGGGTAAGCCTCGCCTATAGTTGGTCGGCGCTGCTTTGGATGCTGCTGGCGCCGTTCTGGGCGCGCCGGTCCGACAGGCGCGGGCGCAAGGCGATGATGGCGCTGGGGCTTGTCGGGTTCGCTGTCTCGTTCGGCCTGTGTGGGGCAGCGCTCCATTTTGGCCTGAACGGCACCATTGATGGCCTTACCGCCATTCTGCTCTTTGCCGCCGCGCGCTCCCTCTACGGAACGTTCGGTTCAGCCGCCCCGCCGGCGGTGCAGGCTTATGTCGCCAGCCGGACCAGCCGGGCCGAGAGAACGCAGGCGCTTTCGATGGTCTCCTCCAGTTTCGGACTGGGAACTGTGCTTGGCCCCGCGCTCGCGCCACTGCTGATTCTTCCGGGTCTCGGTCTGATCGGGCCCTTTGCTGCGTTCACTCTGGCCGCGGTCGTTGTCCTCGTCCTGCTACGGCTGCGCCTGCCTGATGATGACCCGCGTTTCTCCGGCCGCGGCGAGATTCTGGGCGAGCCGATGAGCGCTTCTTCGAACCCTCGCATGGGCGGCGCGACTCAAGCAGCGGACGATCATCTCCACGGTGCTGTGGAGCTGGACCACCATTCCGTGGACTCGAAGGCCGGGAGGCTGCGCTGGCTCGATCCCCGGCTCAGGGCGTGGCTCGCCGCCGGGACGCTGGGCGGACAGGCACAATCGATCCTGCTCGGAGTCGTCGGCTTTCTCCTGCTCGACCGGCTCGGCCTGCGCCATCAGCCTGATGCGGCGGCCGGGCCGATCGGCCTCGTGCTGATGTGCGGCGCAGTCGCCACACTGCTTGCGCAGTGGGGGCTCATTCCGATGATGAAGCTTGGCCCCCGGACATCCACCCTGTGGGGGATGGGCCTTGTCGCGATCGGGACGCTCGGCATGGCGGCTGGTCGCGATCTGCATGCCATCGCAACCGGATTTGCGATTTGCTCGCTGGGCTTCGGTCTGTTTCGCCCTGGCTTCACGTCTGGCGCGAGCCTTGCGGTCACACCCGCTGAACAGGGACAATCGGCGGGCATTGTCGCGGCGGTAAACGGCTCGGCCTATATCATCTCGCCAGCCATCGGTGTGTGGCTTTACAACCACTCGAACTGGCTGGCCTGGGGCGTTGTCGAGCTGCTTGCCGTGTCGGTCATTCTGATCTGCGTCTTCGGCATGCGCCGTGAGGCGGCTGCCTGACGCGGATCAGGGCAGTTCCAGCCGGGACACGACGCGCCCGGCTGCAGCATCGTGCAGCCGTACCGAGAGCATCAGCAACAGGTTCAGGCCGATTGAAAGATAAAGGAAGTACCACAGGGGACTTCCGGCGATCATCGCAAAGCCAAGCAGGATCGCGCGCGGATTGGGGCCAAGATAGCGCAGCATGACGAGCAGGGGTCGCTGTTCGCGCTGAACTTCCGCTCTGATCTGTGCAAGTCGCACCGGGTCATTGGCCATGGCCTGCGTCACCGCAGCATCGATCCGCAGCGCATTCGGGCTCATACCGGCGGCCAGCCGCAAGTACCCCGCCACGAACGCCCGCAGCAGCCAGCCAACGCCGCCCTTGTCGCGGAACAGCTCGCGGTTGTCGCCGCTCGAATTGTGCAGCCACGGCGTGCCGTAGGTCCAGTGCTGGTAGAACCGCCGCTGCACTTCGACGTGATTGGCCTGGACGACATGGCTGGCACCAGCGGACAGCGTCCAGAACCACGCCCAACCGGCGCCCATTGTGCGGGTCAGCACGAGTGCCAGAAGGACATAGAGAACGATGTGACTAGCATAGTCGCAGATGCCATCGATCAGTTCGCCGAGCGGGCTGGACCGGCCCGTAATGCGTGCAAGGTCACCGTCTGCACCATCGATGACGTGCCAAGACATGTGGAGGAGCATGCCCAGCATGGCCCAGAGCGGCCCCGTCGTGCCCCAGTAGACGACCCCTGCTGCGACGACCATCAAGCCGCCGAGCACCGAGACCATGTTCGGGGTGATCGGTGTGGGCGCTAGCAGGCGTGCAAGCTGCCATGCCAGCGGATGGTAGAGATAGTGATTGAGCGCATCCTGCAATTCCCGCGCCCGGGCAGGACGTTTCACCGATGCTGGCCGGATTGTGGTCGGGGATGTGCTCATGCCGCCTGCCTCGCTTTACTTGCGCGCGCCGAGATCGCCTTGACCGACTGTCCCGCTTGCCATCGTCAGCATGGCATCAAGGCTCTTCTTCGCGCCGAGCCGCAGGGTTTCTTCGATCTCGATCCTTGGCGTGAGGTCCCGCAGCGCGAGGTAGAGCTTTTCGAGCGTGTTGAGCGCCATATAGGGGCAAATGTTGCAGTTGCAGTTTCCGTCCGCACCGGGCGCACCGATGAAAGTCTTTTCCGGGAGCGCCAGCTGCATCTGGTGAATGATATGCGGCTCGGTCGCGACGATCAGCGTGTCGCCGGGGAAGGTGCGCGCGAACTGCAGGATGCCGCTGGTCGAACCGACGTACTCGGCATGATCCACGATATGCGGTGGGCACTCCGGATGCGCCGCGACCGGTGCGGCGGGGTACTGGGCCATCAGCTTCAGCAGCTCGGTTTCCGAAAACGCCTCGTGCACGATGCACACACCGGGCCACAGCAGCATTTCGCGCCTGAACTTGCGGTTGAGATAGCCGCCGAGATGCCGGTCGGGGCCGAAGATGATCTTCTGTTCGGGCGGGATCTGCGCGAGGATCGTCTCCGCACTTGACGACGTGACGATCACGTCGCTGAGCGCTTTCACTTCGGTCGAGCAGTTGATGTAGGTAAGCGCGATGTGGTCCGGATGCGCTTCACGGAAGGCGCGGAACTTCTCGGGCGGGCAGGAATCCTCAAGGCTGCATCCGGCATCTCTGTCCGGCAGCACCACGATCTTTTCGGGGCTCAGAATCTTTGCCGTCTCTGCCATGAACTTCACGCCGCAGAAGGCGATGACCTCGGCTTCGGTTGCCGCAGCCTTCCGCGACAGTTCAAGAGAGTCGCCGACGAAATCGGCCAGATCCTGAATCTCGGGCTTCTGGTAGTAATGCGCAAGGATCACCGCCTTGCGGTCCTTGCGCAGCCGGTCGATCTCGGCACGCAGATCGAGGCCGGAAAGATTGGCGGGCTGGGCTGTCATGGCTCGAAACTCCCGGGTCGGGTGAGGGCCAATGCCCCCCCCATTACCCGGCACTTAGGCACCGCCGCTGGTACGGGCAATAGCCTCTGCGTACGCAGCCACAGTCGGCATCCCGGCAACCACTTGGATAAGGCCATGTACCACCACGATCAGCGCCATTCCGGCGATCGTGGCTGGATGCACGCGGCCCAGAACTTTGACGTCATGACGTGCAACAATACCAAGGAAGCCAACCTGCAATACCGCTTCGAGCAAGCCACCGCCTATCTGGCCCAGCAATGGCATGGGCAGCAGCCTCCCCAGTGCCGGTTCCATGAGGATGACGGTCGCCGCGAGCATCAGCCGCCGATGCCACTGTGTCTGGCGGCGCAGCGCGATCGCCGTCACTACGGTCAGCGCGAAGATGACCACCTCGATATGCGTGAGCGCGAGAAAGTACCCGTCGGTGAAGAAGGGCGGCACCCGATGCATCGCCAGCGCCATGCGGCCGGCGTAGGTACCGAGGAGCACGATTGCGAGCACGAGCCCGAGGCTGGCCCAGCCCAGCTTGCGGTGGAGAGCAAGATTGCCGCTCCCCGCCAAACTGTTCTGAACGACGATGGTGGCAAGCCAGCCCAGCATGGCGACGCCATGAGCGTGAATCCAGATCGGAGTCCTCAGCGGATCGACAAAGCCGCGCAGTGCCCATTGGAGGAAGCCGAATACGATCAGGCCGGCCAGCACCTGCGCCAGCCGCGTGAAAAAGCGTTGGTCGGACAGATACGAGGCGTCCGCTTGCGCCGCTGCAAAGTCCATATTCCCACTCCCGCGCACAGCCCGTGGCTTTTGCCAGTCTGGGCAAGGTCGTCCCGTAACGGCAGGTTATGGCTTTGCAGGCTCTCCATCAATCGAAACCGACACGTTGACGTCGCCAAATCCTGCTACTTGCAACGGGATAGCCAGGTTCTGGCGAATGGCATCCTTTGCCGCAGAGCGCGCCAGACCCAGGAGCACCGAATTGGCGCCCTGCTGCATCGCCAACCGTTCTGCCAGCTTCGTGTTGTCCCGCGTCAGCTTGTCCTGCGCGGCACGCGTGATCCACACCCCTTCGCGCAGGTACTGCGCCCGCGCTTCATCGAGGTTTGGGCGGGTGACTTCAATCGGCGGCAGACGCACCGAAAGTGTCTTGCTCGCCTGGTCCCAGCGCATGCGGTCGCGGCCGACTTTGCCGAGCTCGATGGTGTAGTCGACCCGCGCCGGAATGACCGCGACTTGTCGGGAGGTGACGAGGCCGAACAGCCTGCTGTCATCGCTGGCCACGACCGGGGCAAGCTCTGCGCTGAACACCGTCAAGCGGTCCTGCTTGTCGAAAGCGATCAGGCTGGTCGCAAGTGGATCACCGATGGGGACCGGCTTCCACAGCTGCCAAGCGAGGAAAGTCGCCACTGCAGCCGCGGCAACGAAAAGCAGCCACGGCAGAACTGCTCCACGCGCCCGGACCGGCATGCGGGCTCTCGCCGATCCGGATTGCGGGTTCAGGCGGTCAAGGTCCATTTCGGTTCCGGCACTTGCGGCCCGCGTGCAACGCGGCCCTGCGTCTCGAGATCGATGAGATGCGCGAGTACCGAGCGCCCGGCCGCCCCGTTGAGGCGAGGATCGAGGCCCTTGTACATCTGGGTCACCATCTCGGGGATCGTGGCCGGCGCTTCGCCGATCACACGCAGGATCTGCGCCTCGCGCTGACGCCGATGGCCGATCATTCCCCGGACAAGCTGCTGCGGCTTGGTCACCGCGGGGCCATGCGCCGGATAGTACACCGTATCTTCACGGCCCTGCAGCTTCTGCAGCGAGAGCATATAGGCGCTCATGTCCCCATCTGGCGGAGAGACGACAGTGGTCGACCAGCCCATGACATGGTCGCCGGTAAACAGCGCCCCGCTTTCCTGAAGGGCAAAGCACAAGTGATTGCTGGTGTGGCCAGGGGTCGCCACGGCCTCCAGGGTCCAGCCGTCGCCGGCTACCAGCTCGCCATCGGAGAGAACCCGGTCCGGCTGGTAAGTCGGGTCGAAAGCCGCGTCCGCTCTGGCGCCGCTATCGTCGATCACCAGCGGCGCGCAGCCGATGATCGAGGCGCCGGTAGCGGCTTTCAGCGGCACAGCGGCCGGGCTGTGGTCGCGGTGCGTGTGGGTGCATAGGATTGCCACCAGCCGCTGACCGGCAATGGCCTTGAGGATGGCGTCGACATGGCCGTCGCCGTTCGTATCGGCATGGCCGACCTCGCCGGTACCGATCGGGCCTGGATCGATCACGGCGACGTCGCGGCCACTGCCCACCAGATAGGTCTGCGTTCCCGTAAACGTGAATGGCGAGGGGTTGGGGGCAAGAATCCGGCGCACCTGCGGTTCCAGCTCGACCGCAAGGCCGGTGTTCCATTCGGAACGGTCGGGGATGGAAATGCCCGGCGTTGGATTGGGAGTTACCATGGGCGTGATATGGGGAGTTTCGCGTGGCGGCGCAACGCCGCGTCGGTTCAGCCGGGCATCTTGCGTTCAGAGTGCTGCCGGTATCGCTGCTGACAGCCTTTGCCGGAGACGTTCCACTGCGCTGCCCGCCATTTCGATATCGCCCCGCCACGCTCGCTCAAGGCGCTGGATGCGGGCGTAGAGCCGTTCGCTGTCCTGCACACACCGTTGCGCCTCGGTGGGCAGGGCAAGCGCCTGGACGGGATCGCTGAGCGGAAAGTTGGCGATCAGACGGCCATGGCGGCGCAATTGCAACTCGCTGAGCTCACCGGCGAAGTAAGCACGGTGATTGAGCAGCCAAGCCAGGCAATGCATGATCCGCGTTGTCGTGCGGAGCGCCTCGCAGCTCACTTGAACGTGCGCCAGATCCGCATCCGGATCGTCATTGGCGCCCACCAGCGCGCGCCGGTCGTGCCCCTGCCGCAGCCGGTCGAACACCCCACGCGCTTCCTCCGAGAGGACGAGTGCCTCTGCATAAAGCGCCTCGATGATGCGCGGGTTGAGGTTGGGCATGAGGGCCATGATCAGCGCATAGGCCCATCCCCGGTCCCCACTCAACACATCGCTGATGGGGCGTTCACCACGTTTTGAAAACTGTGCCGGAACGATACGGATACCGGCAATACCATACATCCGTTCAAGGTGAGTCAAGATTCTGTAATCACGCAATAATGTCTGGAATCAGATAGTCCTCGAGCAGTGCGATCTGGTCCTTCAGGCGCAACTTCCGCTTCTTGAGCCGCGCGACTTGCAGTTGGTCATGCGCGCCGGTCCCGGACAGGGCATCGATCGCGGCGTCGAGATCGCGATGCTCGATCCGCAGCATTTCGAGCCGCTTGCGCATTTCGTCTTCGGTCAACCGCGCCACTCCCAGATAATGCCCTGCACCGACGAGATCGCGCATCGGCCTGTGCTGCGTTTGCAGGCCATCACGCGTTAACGCTTCGCTGCAACCGGAATACGCACAATCGCGCGCTTTGGACATACCGACGCAGACGGGCTTGCAAGATACGGCGATTGTGGGAGCATGACAACGCGCCCGCTCGAACGAGTCGAGGCCGACACGTCCATGCCGGCGCAAACCTTCGGCCCATGCGTTCTTGCAGCGATCCTGCTGCCGGAGTGGGACGAAGCTGGTGTCCTTGAGGAGGTTGCCGCATGGAACTGTCGCATATCAGCGCTCTTGAATCCAAACATGCCGGTCTTGAACGGCGCATCGCCGAAGAACGGAACCGTCCGTTGCCCAACGAGGCGTTGATCAAGGAGCTGAAGCGCCGAAAGCTGCGAATCAAGGAAGAGCTTGCGCACGTCCAGCAAGTCCATTGATGCTCTGAGGTTTCCGGGTTGCGGCAGGCCCGCTGGTTCCCATCTGGCCCGCCGCGCCTGGAAAATCGCCCGACCGTAGACCGCGAACCTCATGACAGCGGGGACCCACTTTCTAACGGATACGAATTCATGAACGCCATGGGCGCTGCAGTTTGCAAACGGCACTGTCTGCGCTAGGCCTTCGAACATGATCACTGCCGCCGCCGCTGCCCGTGCGATCCTGACGTCGCTTCACGAGGTCATGGCATCCCGCGCCGGTGCGCAGGCCAAGCTCAACCAGATCGTCGATGTCATTGGCGACAAGCTCAACAGCGAGGTCTGCTCGATCTACCTGTTGCGCGAAGGCATGCTGGAGCTTTTTGCGACGCGCGGCCTGAATCAGGCGGCGGTCCATGTAACGCGGATGGCGGTCGGCGAGGGCCTTGTCGGCACGATCGCAGCCAACATCGAGACGCTGAACCTTGCAGAAGCGGCTGCCCATCCCGACTTCGCGTTTTTCCCGGAAACCGGAGAAGAGCGCTTTCATTCCTTCGCCGGCGTGCCAATCGTCCGCCGCGCGCGGGCCGTAGGTGTGCTCGGCGTCCAGCATGTCGAGCCACGTCGCTACGAGGAAGTGGAAATCGAGGCGCTCCAGACCGTGGCCATGGTGCTATCGGAACTGATCGCCAACGCCGATCTCATCGACGAGGAAGACGCGTTCGGAGCCGATGCGCACCTGACCGGACACGAACGGATTGCAGGCCTCACGCTGGTAAAGGGCCTCGCGAGCGGCGTTGCCGTATTCCACCAGCCCCGCGTCACGATCGAGCATGTCGTCGCGGAAGACACCGAGGCCGAACGGCAGCGGGTCTATCTCGCCTTTGACAAGATGCGCGAGCAGATCGACCGCATGGCCAGCCAGGCCGAGTTCGGAATGGGCGGTGAACATGAGGAAGTCCTCGAGACGTACCGCATGTTTGCCTACGATGAAGGGTGGAGCCGGCGCATCAATGAAGCGATCGACTCGGGCCTGACTGCCGAGGCTGCGATCGAACGGGTACAGCAGCGCACCCGCATGCGCATGCGCAAGATCGACGATCCGCTTCTGGCTGATCGGATGCATGATCTGGAGGACCTTTCAAACCGTCTTCTGCGAATCGTTTCCGGCCAGTTGGGTACCGCAGCCAGCCTTGGTCTCAAGGGCGACGCCATTCTAATCGCGCGCAATCTAGGTCCGGCCGAACTGTTGGAGTATGACCGGCGGCGGCTCAAGGGCGTGATCCTCGAAGAAGGCTCGCTCACTGCGCACGTTGTCATCGTGGCACGCGCGATGGGCATCCCGGTGGTCGGTCGTATCCGCGGCCTTCGTGCCAAGGTGCGCGAAGGAGACCAACTGCTTCTCGATGGCGATCAGGGTGTTGTCGATGTCCGGCCGGCACTAACGCTTGTCGAGGCCTTCGAAGCGCGGTTCGCGCGTAATCGTGAGCGGCAGGCACTTTATGCGGCGATGCGCGATGTCGAACCAGTTTCGGCCGATGGCCAGCGCGTCCGGGTCATGATCAACGCGGGTCTGCGCGATGACATGCCGATGCTCAACCTGACCGGAGCGGACGGGATCGGTCTGTTTCGTACCGAGTTCCAGTTTCTCGTTTCGGCGACCCTGCCCGCGCGCGAACGCCAGACGCGCCTCTATCGCGATGTTCTCGATGCAGCCGGTGATCGGCCCGTCGTGTTCCGCACTGTCGATATCGGAGGAGACAAGGTCCTTCCTTATCTTCGTCACAACGATGGTGAAACCGAAGAGAACCCTGCGATGGGCTGGCGCGCACTGCGCGTCGCGCTTGAGCGTGATGGCCTGCTCAAGGTGCAGGCGCGAGCGCTGCTGGAGGCGGCCGGTGGACGTACTCTCAATGTGATGTTCCCGATGGTGACCGAGCCATGGGAGTTCGATGCCGCACGCGCCGTGTTCGAAAGCCAGCTCGCGTTTCTGAAGCAGCAGAAGAAGCTGCTGCCCGATGCAATTCGCTATGGTGCGATGCTTGAAGTTCCAGCGCTCGCCGAATGCCTCGATGTGCTTGCACCGCGCCTGTCGTTCCTGTCGATCGGGACCAACGACCTGACGCAGTTTCTCTTTGCCGCCGATCGCGCCAATCCGAAGCTTGCCGAACGGTATGACTGGCTCTCGCCCGCCATCTTGCGCTTCCTGCGCCGCGTCGTCCTTGCTGTGGCGCCATCGGGCACGGATGTGACAGTGTGCGGCGAAATGGGTGGTCGCCGGCTGGAAGCACTTGCGCTGCTCGGGATCGGGATCACCCGCCTTTCGATCACTCCGGCCGCTGTCGGCCCGATCAAGGAATTGGTGCGCAAAGTCGAGTTGCCCGCAATTCAGGCCGCGATGGAGGGTTGGCTCGCCCACCCGCCTGCAGATATGCGGGCCGAAATCGCTGCCTGGGCCACGGCACACGGAATTGATTACGACTGAGTTCGTCGCATCGGCGTGTCACATCATGCCATTACGGACTCAAAAACATTGACTTTTCGGTTTGGGACATGATGCCTCCATCGGGGGTCGCAACCAAACAGAGAATGCCCGGGACAACGATGAACGACGGGAGCTACGCCGTGGCCGAGGACGGCGAACGCAATACGGTCAGCCCTGACCGGACTGATACCGGCGGGTCCGGCAGCGGCGCAGAGTCGCCGCGCCCACCAGTCGTTGATGCACACGCAAGCGTATCCGGGCGTCTTGTCGTCGCCCGTGAGGCCCTGGGCCTGAGCGCTGCCGAAATCGCGCGGCGGACACGGGTCACGATCCGGCATATCGAGGCGCTTGAGGCTGGCGACTACAGCGCTCTGCCCGGGCGGCCATATGCCATCGGCTTTGCCAAGGCCTATGCACGGGCAGTCGGACTCGGCGAAACGGAAATCGCGGATGCCGTCCGATTGGAGCTGCAAGGCCGCGCTCCGCGCCCCGAGCCACGCGTGCTTAACCAGTTCGAGGTTGGCGATCCTGCAAAGACCCCATCCAGGTTGGTCGGCTGGCTCGCGCTGCTGCTTGTTGGAGCGCTGCTCGCGATGGGCGGCATCTTCTGGCGGAGCTACTATGCGCCAGCCGTTTCGCTGCCGTCACTGGTGCAGGAGGCGGATCAACCCGCTCCCGTTGCCAAGCCCAACGCGGTCCGCCCGGCGCAGCCCGCAACTGCCCAGCCGCTGGCCAATGGCCCAGTGATGTTCTCCGCGCTTGAGGAGGGCATCTGGGTCAAGTTCTACGATGGTCAGGGCAAGCAGCTGATGCAGAAGCAACTCGCCAAGGGTGAAAGCTACACCGTACCGGCCGATGCTGTCAGTCCCAAGCTCTGGACCGGGCGGCCGGATGCGCTTGCGATCACGATCGGCGGTCAACCCATTCCCCGCCTTGCCGAGGTCGAAAAGGTGATGAAGGATATTCCGGTCGACGCGGCGAGTCTGCGTGCCCGGCCTCCGATTCAGCCGTCTATCGCAAGCCCTGCACCGATTGCCCAGTGACGCGCCTCGAATGGCTGCGTTCTGTGTGAAACCCGGTGTTGAGTCGTGCAAATCGTCCCCAGATGCTTGCGCCCTGACCTAAAGCCAGCGCATGGAAGCAGCGGTGATCCGACGGGAGTGACAATGAACATGATGCTTGGCTCTGGCCGTAGTGGTTCGGCAATGGCCCTCACCCTCGCCGCGCTTTCCGCTAGTTTGATTCCGGTAGGTCCGGTCCCGGCAGCCCATGCGCAAGCAGCGCCGGAAAGCACGGACGTGCGTCTGCGGCGGATCGAGGCAGAGCTGCGCGCGGTTCAGCGCAAGGTGTTTCCCGATGGCGCCGGCAAGACGTTCGGGCCGGAGATTACACGCCCCACTACCGGCCCGACCCCGCCTGCGCCGACGCCGACTGCAGTGACTGACATCCTGACGCGCATGGAGGCGGTCGAATCCCAGTTGCAGCGGCTTACTGCGGCGAGTGAGGAGAACCAGAACCACATCGCCAAGCTCGAAGCCCGCCTGGCAACGTTGGAAGCAGCCGGTGCTGCGCCGGTAAGCACTGCAGCGCCTTCTGCAAGCCCACCAGCGATTGCAGCATTGCCGGCGGCGGAGCAGCCTGCCGCGGTCAAGCCGACGACGAAGCCTGCCGCTGGCAAACCAGATGCCGCAAAGGCAGAGGCTTCGCCTGATCGCGTCGCTGCCGTGATGGCGATCGAGAAGCCTTCGACCACCGACAAGGGCGAGGACGAGTACACCTATGGCTACCGGCTTTGGGAAGCCAAGTTCTTCCCCGAGGCGCAGCAGCAATTGCTGCGTGTGGTCCAGCAGTATCAGCGCCACGCCCGGATCAGCTATGCGCGCAACCTGCTTGGCCGGGCCTATCTCGACGATGGCAAGCCTGGCACAGCGGCGCAGTATTTCCTCCAGAACTATCAGGCCGACCGCAAGGGTGATCGGGCGGCTGACAGTCTGCTCTATCTCGGCGTCGCGATGAGCCGGCTGAAGGAAGAAAAGCGCGCCTGCGTGGCGTTTGCCGAGTTTCGCCAGACCTATCCGTCCGAACTGACCGGGCGCCTGAAATCGCAGTACGAGGCGGCGACAAAGCCGGTAGTCTGCAATTGATAGGGCGCTGGTAGCCCGCTTCGCTGCGGATTGGCTGGCAATCTGGCCGGAGAACGCGCCGGTTGGTCTGGCAGTTTCGGGCGGGCCTGACAGTCTGGGTCTGCTCTTGCTGGCGCGGGCTGCGCTCCCTGCTCCCTTGCATGTTGCAACAGTAGATCACGGCCTGAGACCAGATAGCGCCGCCGAAGCCCGCTACGTCGCTGAACTGTGCTGCAAACTTGGCATGCGGCACGAGACCATCAGTCTGGCGCTGCCAACCGGCCCGGCCTTGCAGGAACGGGCGCGTGATGCGCGCTATGCTGCGCTGGCTAATTGGGCGAGGCGCAGTGGTCTCCGGGCAATCGCCACGGCCCATCATGCTGACGACCAGGCTGAGACGCTGCTGATGAGGCTTTCGCGCGGGGCTGGACTTCGTGGTCTGGCGGCCATGCGTCCGCGAGGGGTGGTGCCGGGCAGCAGTGATTGCCCGTTGCTGCGTCCTCTGCTTGGCTGGCGCCGCAGCGAACTGGCCGAGATTGTTGCTGCTGCCGGACTTGAGCCTGTCCAAGATCCATCCAACGCCGATCTTCGTTTCGAGCGGGTGCGGGTGCGTATGCAGATGAGGCACCTGAGCGACCTCGACCCGATGGCCCTGGCGCTGAGCGCGCGGCATCTGGCCGAGGCCGACGTGGCTATCGAGTGGGCCGTCGCACACTGCATGGAAGCGGTGCGGAACGAGGACGGTATTTCCTACTGGAACCCCGGCAATGTCCCGCGGGTCATTGCCCTGCGTGTCCTTGAGCGGCTGCTCTACGAAAAGGTCGGCGTGCACTCGCGCGGGAATGCTCTTGCCCGCTGGCATGATAGGCTTGCCCGTGGCGAGGTGGCAACGCTGGCCGGCGTGC
This sequence comes from Novosphingobium sp. AAP93, assembly GCF_001296055.1. Lineage (NCBI taxonomy): Bacteria > Pseudomonadati > Pseudomonadota > Alphaproteobacteria > Sphingomonadales > Sphingomonadaceae > Novosphingobium > Novosphingobium sp. AAP93. The sequence continues at coordinate 57,458 of NZ_LJHZ01000080.1, read as the reverse complement.
GCGGCGATGGGCGTAAGGCGGAATGGCGCTTTGCCCTCGCTCCAAAACCTCGGAGTGCAACTGATCCCTGGATGGAACGTCCCTAGGGGCAAGAAAATCGGGCTCAAGGTTATATTGCCATTCCCCAAGGTCGTCCTACATTGGAGGAGTTGAAGCTACCCGGATCGAAAGCCGCGCCATGAATGACGACCAGCCGCAGGGTAACCCCTGGATCAAGAGCCTCCTGATCTGGGGCGGCATCTTTCTGGCGCTGCTCCTCGTCGTGTCCATGTTCAATACGCGCACCGATCCGGCGGGGACGATGATCCCATATTCCGATTTCCGCGCCAGTGTCGCGCAGGACAACGTGCGGGATGTGCAGGTCGGGCCTGACCGGATCACCGGCACGCTCAAGAACGACCAGCAGTTCACCACGGTCCCGGTACCGGGCGACGTCGAGCTGACCAAGCTCCTTCAGGAACATGGTGTGCGCTATGCGGGCAAGGCGCAGGAAGAACCAAACCTGCTGCTCTACATCCTTGCGCAGTCGCTCCCCTTCCTGCTGATTCTCGGAGTCGCCTTCTTTGCATTGCGCCAAGTCCAGAAAGGCGGTGGCTCGGGGGCTATGGGCTTCGGCAAGTCCAAGGCCAAGCTGCTGACCGAGCGCTCCGGCAAGGTCACCTTCGATGACGTGGCGGGCATCGACGAAGCGCGCGAAGAGCTTCAGGAGATCGTCGAGTTCCTTCGCGACCCCAGCCGCTTCTCCAAGCTTGGTGGGCAGATCCCCAAGGGTGCACTGCTGGTCGGGTCGCCCGGTACCGGCAAGACCCTGCTGGCCCGCGCCATCGCGGGTGAGGCTGGCGTGCCCTTCTTCACCATCTCGGGCTCTGATTTCGTCGAAATGTTCGTCGGCGTGGGCGCCAGCCGCGTGCGTGACATGTTTGATCAGGCAAAGAAGAACGCCCCGTGCATTGTCTTTATCGATGAAATTGATGCTGTCGGTCGCCATCGCGGCCATGGTCTCGGCAATTCGAACGACGAGCGCGAGCAGACGCTGAATCAGCTGCTGGTCGAGATGGACGGTTTCGAAGCCAACGAAGGCATCATCATCATCGCCGCAACCAACCGGCCGGATGTGCTCGATCCTGCGCTGCTGCGTCCCGGCCGCTTCGACCGTCAGGTCGTTGTTCCCATCCCGGATATCGACGGTCGCGAGAAGATCCTCAGCGTGCACATGAAGAAAGTGCCGCTCGCGCCCGACGTGCTTCCGCGCGTCATTGCCCGTGGTACGCCCGGGTTCTCTGGCGCCGATCTCGCCAACCTCGTCAACGAGGCAGCGCTGCTGGCTGCCCGCCGCAACAAGCGGCTGGTGGCGATGCAGGAGTTCGAGGACGCCAAGGACAAGGTCATGATGGGCGCCGAGCGCCGCTCGATGGTCATGACCGACGACGAGAAGAAGATGACCGCCTATCATGAGGCTGGCCACGCGATCGTCTCGATCAACGAAGATGCCTCGGACCCGATCCACAAGGCCACGATCATTCCTCGTGGTCGCGCACTCGGCATGGTCATGCGCCTGCCGGAACGGGACAGCTATTCCTATCACCGCGACAAGATGCACGCCAATCTCTCGGTCAGCATGGGTGGCCGCGTGGCGGAGGAACTGATCTTCGGATACGACAAGGTCTCCTCCGGCGCATCGTCCGATATCCAGTACGCTACGAGCCTAGCCCGTAACATGGTCACAAAGTGGGGCATGTCCGACAAGCTCGGCCCGCTTCAGTACGAGGAAGCGCAGGAAGGCTACCTCGGCATGGGCGGTTCGCAGCGCACCATGATGTCCGATGAGACCAACAAGCTCATCGACAGCGAGATCCGAACGCTGGTCGACGGCGCCCATGCCCGCGCGACCGAGATCTTGAAGTCCAACGAGGACAAGCTCCATCTGCTCGCGCAGGCGCTGCTCGAGTACGAAACGCTGAGCGGCGACGAAATTCGCGCGCTGATGGACAACGGCAAGCTTGACCGGCCGGAGGCCCCCAGCGGCCCGGCCCGACCGGTAAGCTCGGCCGGAGCCACTGTGCCGCGGGCCGGCCGGCGCTTTTCGGGATCGGGCGATCCGCAGCCCGCCGGGGCGTGAGCAGAGAGCCGCAAACACAATGACGGTCATCAGTGAAGCCATCGTCATCCGGGCATATGGTGGCCCGGATGTGATGAAGCTCGAAGGAATCGAGGTGCCTGCGCCAGGTACCGGGGAACTTCTCGTCCGCCAGCACGCCGCGTCGGTGAATTTCCACGATATCTACGTTCGCTCGGGCTCCTACCGGACTCTTGAGCTCCCCGGTGTTCCTGGCCTCGAGGCGGTAGGTACCGTCGAGGCTGTCGGCAAAGGCGTCACCGAGTTTGTCGTGGGCGACCGGATCGCCTACATCGCCCGCAACTACGGCGGGTATGCACGCGCCCGTATCATCAATGCTGCGCTCGCTGTGCCTGTGCCAGCGGAGATCGATGATGGCCTTGCAGCTGCATGGTTCCTCAAGGGGCTCACCGCACAAGCGCTGGTCGAGGAAGTCGAGCCGGTACAGCCGGGGATGCCTGTGCTTGTCCAGGCGGCAGGCGGCGGCGTCGGCCAGCTTGTCGCCCGCATGGCCCGTCTCAAGGGTGGCCGGGTGATCGGGACTGCGGGATCGCCGGAGAAGGCGGCCATTGCGCGCGCCGCCGGTTGCGACGAAGTCATTCTCTACCGCGATGAAGATGTTGCGGCCCGCGTCATGGCCTTCACGGACGGCGCTGGTGTCGGTGCGGCCTATGATGCCGTGGGTGCTGACACGTTTGAGGGTTCGCTGGCCTCACTCGCAATCAAGGGGCATCTCGTGCATTACGGGCAGGCATCCGGCCCCATCCCGCCCTTCGATCTGTCGCGCCTTGGCGCGAAGTCGGCAAAGGTCTCGCGGCCTTTCCTTTGGCCTTACATTTCCACCCGCGAAACCTTGCTGGCGGCCTCCGCAAAGCTCTTCGCGGCCATGGCGGCAGGGTCATTGCCAGTAACACTCGGCGGCCGCTTCGCGCTTGGCGATGCTGCCAAAGCCCACGCCGCACTGGAAGCGCGCGCTGCCGGTCCCTTCGTCCTTGATTGCTGACCCACGTGCGGGTTCAGCCCGCTCCAGCCTCAGCTGCAATCGCGACCAGATAGATGGCGAGCGCCATCGATGCGAAGATCACCAATGCCGACGTCCGGGCGAGCGCTCCAAACCGGGATAAGCCGTAAGTGCCGCGTAGCTGCTTGTACATGTGGATCGGGGGAACGAGTGTCAGCACGCCCGCCAGCGGCTCTGCCCCCAGCGCGCCGGCGATCATGCCGCAAGCGAACAACAGCGTCATGAAGCTCAGCGAGTACGTCACGAACACCGTGTGGTCGTAAAGGTGGAAGCGGCGGCTGAACGGAAACAGCAGCCAGAGGAACGGGACCGAGATAGGCACGAGCGCCCAGCTGTATTTGTAAGCATGGCTCTGCATCTTGTAGAGCACCAGCTTCGGGTTGCTCTGGGTCTCGTCGATCACCTCGTCGAGAATCGAAAAGCCGGTCGATGACAGCTTCTCTCCGCCGAGTCGGTGCATCGCGGCCAGTGCGCGTTCCTGTTGTTCGATCTCGGTATCGAGATCGTCGGTGTCGCCACCCTTGGCCTCTACCACCGCCCGTTTGGCGCGTGCCGCGTTGAGCGACTTTTCGACCTCGGCCGAGCCCTTTGACAAGCCCACATTGATAGTAGCCTGACCGTCCTTGCCAAGTTCAAGTTCGCCCGCGGTCTGCTGGATAACGGCGAACATCACGAAAACGCTGAAGAGGAACAGGGCGAGCGGTGAAACGTAGCTGGCGCGGCGCCCATCGATGTACTCGCGTGTGAGCTTGCCTGGCCGGAAGATCAGCAGCGGCAATGTGTTCCAGATCTTGCCTTCGAAGTGGAACACGCCGTGCAGCAGATCATGGAAGAAAGCACCCAGCGTGCGATGCACGTGCGCCGTTTGCCCGCAATTGTGGCAGTGGCTGCCAATCAGCGGCGTGCCACAATTGAGGCAGGCGCTTTCGTGCGTATGACCGCTGTCGCCTTCGCCGGCAGTCGGCTCAAACGCGCGCGCCGTGAGGCCTGCGCCGATGGCATCTCCCAGTACTTGTGCCTCGCTCATGCCCCGCAGTCCCGCCTCAGTCGATCAAGCAAAACGCATCGATAGCCAATTCTGTTGCCAGTGACCATGGCTGGAGGCGGGTCTACCCGCAATGGACCGGAAATCAACGGTCGCGGAGATGCCGTCGTCACCCGGCGGTTTACGCCGAATTAACCTTGCGGGTGCAGGGCTTCTTCAGTGTCTCCAAGGAACGACACGCAACCAAGGGAACAGGTCCCGCGGTACTGGAGGAAGCAACCGGAGTGTTGGGCCCACGCGAGGAATTGGGGCTGGCCGGCAACGTGACCTTCGGTCGCGCGCGCCCGGGCATGGCACCCGCTCGCCGTACCCCCTTATTGCCGCGACCGGAAGCACCGTCACCTCCCGCTCCGACTTTCCGTCACAGCAATCATCCGCTTGCCAAGAACTGGACGGGCGTTTGCCTGAGGGTGGAGCGGTGGTCCGCACGGTACCCGCTGGCACAGGATCTTGCCGAGAAGGTCGGCAGCGGCACATGGTTTCGCGGACTTGGTCTGCTCGTCGGGCTGATCCTCCTCTCCATCATGTTCTGGCCCCGCTTCGCGCCGCTCGAAGCAGCACCGCTCGTTGCCCTCGACGAGGCATCGCAAGTCGAGTTTCGCGCGCAATCGCTGCAGACATTTTCACACGGCTCGACGCAGGGCAGGCATTTTGCGGCGACTGATGCAGTCACGCGTCTGGCAGCTGCGCCGGAGCGGCCAGAGATCCAACTGACCGCGACCATCGGCGAAAACGACAGTCTGCCGCGCATGCTGCAACGCGCTGGTGTCGGCTCGGGAGATGCCGGGCAGGTCGCTGCAATGGTCGCGAGCGCTGTTCCTTTGTCCGACATCGCGCCGGGCACGCGATTCTCCATCACGCTCGGTGCGCGCAGCAACGCGTCTGATCCCCGACCGCTTACCGCAATCGGGTTCCGCCCTCGCTTCGATCTGGCTCTTGCGATCAATCGCCAGGGTGGCGCGCTAGCTCTTGCTCGCAAGCCCATTGCGGTCGATGTGACACCGCTGCGCGTCCAAGGGCTCGTGGGCTCAAGCCTTTATCGCTCGGCACGCGCTGCCGGTGCGCCGCTGTCCGCGGTGCAAGACTATCTCCGTGCAATCGATCAGGCGCTATCGTTCGACGAGATTGCACCGACCGATACGTTCGACCTCGTTGTCGACTACAAGCACGCTGCGGATGGCGAGGGCGAAGCTGGCAATCTGCTTTATGCCGGCGTGGTCCGCTCCGGGCAGCCGCGTGCGCAGTTGCTGCGCTGGGGCCCCGATGGCAGCTTTACCTCACTGGCCGACCTCACCGGCAGCGGACAGACCGATCAAGGATTCTTCGGTGCGCCCGTCAGCGGGCACGTCACCTCGGGCTATGGCATGCGGCGACATCCCATCCTTGGCTATGTTCGTATGCACGCCGGCATGGACTTCGCTGCATCGTGGGGTTCGCCGATCTATGCCGTGACCGATGGCCGTGTCGCATACGCCGGCTGGCATGGAGGGCATGGCAATTACGTGCGTCTCGACCATGGGGGCGGCATCGCGACGGGCTATGGTCACATGAGCCGCATAGCAGTTGCGCTGGGCATGGCGGTTCGGCGTGGCCAGATTATCGGCTATGTCGGTTCCACCGGCCTGTCGACCGGCGCGCACCTCCATTACGAGGTGTACCGCGGCGGCCAGACGGTGGATCCCATGTCCGTGCGCATGGTGCAGCGCCGCCAGGCCGTTGATCCCAGGCAGGTTGCAGCGTTCAAGGCACGGCTGCAGGCGCTGCTTTCGGTGCGGCCAGGTGCCGTTGTGGGATCGCAGCGCTGAGGCCTGGTTCCGGCACAGTTGCCCAAAGGTGCTGCAGCGCCTAGAACGGCGGCCATGTCTGCTGGTTATCCCAATATCCGCCTCCGCCGCACCCGCGCTACGGCGTGGAGCCGCGCCCTCCACCGTGAAGTGCTGGTCACTCCGGCCGATCTGATCTGGCCGCTGTTCGTGACAGAGGGCAGTGGCGTCGAGGATCCCATCGGATCGCTGCCGGGCGTGTCGCGCTGGTCGGTCGATCTGGTCGCCGAGCGTGCCCGTGAGGCGGTTGCTGCCGGCATTCCTTGCCTCGCGCTGTTCCCCAACACGCAGCCGGATCGCCGGAGCGAAGACGGCGCGGAGGCGCTCAATCCTGACAACCTCATGTGCCGCGCGATCAAGGCGATCAAGGATGCGTGTGGCGACTCGATCGGCGTTCTGACCGACGTCGCGCTGGATCCCTATACCAGCCATGGGCAGGATGGTCTGATCGATGGCGAGGGCTATGTCCTCAACGACGCGACGGTCGATGTGCTGGTTGGGCAGAGCCTCAATCAGGCTGCAGCAGGCGCGGACATTATCGCCCCGTCCGACATGATGGATGGCCGCATCGGTGCGATCCGCGAAGCGCTCGAAGAGGGCGGCCACATCAACGTGCAGATCATGGCATACGCGGCCAAGTACGCGTCTGCCTTCTACGGCCCTTTCCGCGATGCCGTCGGATCGCGCGGCCTGCTCAAAGGCAACAAGAAGACCTATCAGATGGACCCCGGCAATGCCGAGGAAGCTCTGCGCGAAGTCGAACTCGACATTGCCGAAGGCGCGGACAGCGTGATGGTCAAGCCGGGCCTGCCCTATCTCGACATCGCGCTGCGCGTGAAGGAGGCGTTTCAGGTGCCGGTCTTCGCCTATCAGGTCAGCGGCGAATACGCGATGATCGAGGCGGCAGCGGCAGTCGGTGCAGGCGATCGCGACGCGCTGGTGCTGGAGACCTTGTTGGCCTTCAAGCGCGCGGGTTGTTCGGGCGTGCTGACGTACCACGCGCTCCATGCCGCGCAGCTGATGGGCGCCTGACGCAGCAATGATCGAGACCGCGCGGCTTATCCTGCGTCCCTGGCGGGATGCTGATCGCGAGCCATTCTGGGCGATGGCATGCGATCCGCGCGTCATGGAGTACCTGCCGCCGCTGACGCGGGTCCAGAGTGACGCCGCCGTTGACCGAATGATTGCAACCGAGCGTGAGCACGGACATGTATTCTGGGCGCTTGAGCGCAAGGCCGAGGGCGACTTCATCGGTTTTTGCGGAATTCTTCCGCCGCGTTCGCCGATCTTCGAGCACGAGATCGGCTGGCGCCTGGCTCACCATGCTTGGGGACAGGGCCTTGCCCGCGAAGCAGCGGAAGCCTCGCTGGCATGGGTTTGGGCCAAACTTCCGGTTCTGGCGGTCATGGCGATCACCAATCTTTCAAACACGCGTAGCTGGGGTCTGATGGAGCGGCTTGGGATGACCCGTTATCCCGACGAGGACTTCGATCACCCTGATCTGGCAGAAGGCGATCCGCTCCGGCCGCATATCCTTTACCGCGTCCACCGGCCCGAACCCAAGGCCGCCTGAAGGGGAGCGTCATGCATCAGGATGTCACCATCGCCGCCATCCGCGGCAAGGCACCGCGCATCCACTCGAGCGCCTTCATCGCGCCCGGCTGCAGGATCATCGGCGATGTCGAGATCGGCCCCGATGCCTCGGTGTGGTACAACTGCGTGATCCGCGGCGACGTGAACCGGATCGTGATCGGTGCCCGCACCAACATCCAGGACGGAACCGTGATCCACTGCGATAGCCCTGATCCGCGCCACCCGCAGGGCTTTCCCACATTGATCGGCGACGACGTTCTCGTCGGGCATATGGTCATGCTGCATGGCTGCACGCTTGAGGACCGCGCCTTTGTAGGGCTGGGCGCTGTGGTCATGAACGGTGCCGTGATCGAAGGTGATGGCATGCTGGCCGCTGGTGCGCTGCTCACGCCCGGCAAGCGCATCGCGTCGCGCCAGCTGTGGGGTGGCCGCCCCGCCGCCTTTATGCGCGATCTGACCGACGCAGCTCTTCACGAGATGCAGCTGGGCGTCGCGCACTATGTCGGTAACGCCAAGGCGCACCATGCTGCACTGACAAGCCATGGCGCGGCCGAAGACTGATTTTCCGTCCGCCGTTGCGCTGCGGTCCTTTGCCGATCCCGATGGCCGACTATCGGTGCGGGTCACGCCCGGGGCGCGAAGCGAGGGTGTGGAAATTCAGGCGGGCCGGGTCACGGTAAAGGTCCGCGCCAAACCGGAAGACGGCAAGGCAACTGCGGCCGTGGCCGATCTTCTTGCCCAGGCCTTGGCCATTGCGCCTTCGCAGCTCACCTTGTTGCGCGGCGCAACTTCGCGAGAAAAGCTTTTCAGGATTCCGCCGGCAACGTGATTGCGACGAGTGCCATCGCGGCCGCCCATGCCGCCGCGATCCACAAGCAGCCCAGTGGCAGTCGGCTCTGCAGGAATGCACTAAGTACCGCACCCGTCAGCAAGCCGGTCCACAGCAATCCCCATTGGATCCAGCCCGGCTCAGCCTTTCCGGCCATCCACAGGGCAAGGCTTTGCCCGAGCCGGACGAGCGCCCCGGTCATGTAGGTCAGCCCGACCGTCACTTCGCCGCCGCGTTGGAAAGTGTTGTTGATCGCACCCATCGCGAGGACGAGGGCGCCCAACATGATGGTCTCGGAACCGAACGAGCGCGCGGCCGCTCCGATCAGCAGAAGCAATGCAACCATGCCCAGGACCACCGGCTTGCGGCGACCGCCGGCGCGCAGTGCGATAAGTGCACCAAGCGTCACCCCGCACACAAACATCGCGATCAGCAATGCGGGAACCACTGTTGCGCCGGTCGCCATGCTGAGCGCAACGCCCAGCCGGGTAGAATTGCCGGACATGAAGGAAACGAAATAGCCGTTGGCTGAAAGAAAGCCGACCGCATCGACAAAACCGGCAAGCCCAGCGAGTGCAATTGCCAGTTTGCGCCGGCCCGGATCATAACGCAACATGCGTCTAGTCTAGCGGTTTGCCTGATCCCGGCAAATCAGGCCTTTGCCATCCCCAATGCCATGCGGTCCAGCACATCGGCCAGGGCATCGGCAATTGCCGTGTCGGGCGGCGCCACATCGCCAATGGCCTGACGCATGGCATCAGCCCATTGTCCTGCCGTTGTTTTGTCGATGCCGAACCTGGTGTGCATGCTGACCATGCACTTGCCGGGGTTGGCGTCCCACCATGTCCTTGGTCCGCCGCTCCAGCCTGCGAGAAACAGAGGCAAAGCTTGGCGCATCGGCGCAAGATCGGGTGCGTGCATGGCCCTAAGCGCTGTGAAGGCCGGCTCGCTTTCCATCAGGTCGTAGAAGCGGTCGGTAATCCGGCGCAGCACGTCCAGCCCGCCGATGCGGTCGTAGGGGCTTGACGCGGCGGTTTCGGTCAAGGTCGCCAAGAATGGTCACTCCTGAGGCGCAATGCGGCAGAGCGGTACCTGCCAGATAGCCGCGGGAGGCGCTTTGACGGAGATCAAGTCACCAAGGCGCGCAAGGTCTCAAGGCGGTCGGCTTCGTGTGCCGGTTTGTCTTGCCGGATGCGGTTGATGCGGGGAAAGCGCATGGCGACGCCGGACTTGTGGCGCTTGCTGAGATGGACTGAATCGAACGCCACTTCGAACACCAGGCTGCGGTCGGTTTCGCGCACAGGGCCATACTTGGCCACCGTATGTTGCCTGACATGCCGGTCGAGGAATCGCAGCTCCTCGTCCGTAAATCCAAAGTAGGCTTTGCCAACTGGGAGCAATTCCGCACCGGCATCAGGATCGCCGTTCCAGCATCCGAAGGTGAAATCGGAATAGAAGGACGAGCGCTTGCCCGAGCCGCGCTGTGCATACATGAGGACACAATCGATCTGGAGCGGCTCGCGCTTCCACTTGTACCACAGCCCCGCCCTTCGCCCTGCGACATAAGGTGACTGACGGTGCTTCAGCATGATGCCTTCGATCGCCGCATCCCGCGCAGAAGCCCGAATTTCAGCGAGTTCTGCCATATCTTTGGCGGCAATCGTCTGCGAAAGATCGAACCGTTCGGGATTGAGGCACGGCATGAGTGCTTCCAACCGGCCCCGCCGTTCAGACCATGGCCGATCGCGCAGATCCTCTCCTTCCAGGATCAGAAGATCGTAGAGGCGAACGAAAGCGGGGACGTCAGCCAGCATCGTCTTTGACACCGACTTGCGCCCAAGTCGTTGTTGCAACGCATTGAAGCTTGCGGCTCCGCCTGCTTCGCCGCCTTGCGCAGTGCCCCGCACCAATAGTTCGCCGTCGAGAACCGCAGCAACGTCCAGCGCGTCGGCAATCTCCGGAAAGCTTGTGGAAATCTCGTCGCCTCCGCGCGAATAGACCCGAGTCTCCCCGCCCACGTTGACGATTTGCACACGGATGCCGTCCCATTTCCACTCGGCCACATAGTCCGCGAGATCGATCGCTTCGGTCTCGAGCGGATGGGCCAGCATGAAGGGGCGGAACAGCGGCAAAAGGTCAGTCCGCGGGGGCGGCGCTGTCCCCGTCGCCCAAGCGAAGAGATCGGCATAAGGCGGCTGCTGGCCGTGCCAGTATTCCTCGACTTCATCGACAGGCACCCCGAACGCCTGCGCAAAAGCGACTTTTGCCAACCGTGCCGAAATGCCGATCCTTAGCGCCCCGGTAGCAAACTTGATCAGCGCGTAGCGTCCGGGCGTATCCAGCCTGTCCAGCATTCCCGCCAGGACCATCGGCGCGCTGGCACGCGTTGCCCGCGAAAGCGCGGTGACCACTTCGCCGAGTGTCGGCTGCGGCTCCTGTCCTCCATGCTCCGGTTCTGGCCACAGGAGGCTTGCGGTTTCGGCCGTATCGCCGACGAAGTCACGCGACAGCGTCCACAAAACAGGATCGATGCGGTCCGCCATCAGCCCGCGGACGGTGCCAGCCTTGACGGCGGGAAAATCGACTGCGCTGGTGAGGGCCGCCAAGGTCCAGCCGCGATCGGGATCGGCCGTCTCGCGCAAGTACGTCGAGATGAGCTCCAGCTTGCCGTTGCGGGAAGGCGTCAACAGGAGATTGTCGAGGAGGGTGGCAAACCGTTTCATCATCGTCGCCGCTGGGAAATGGTTGCCGGGCTAGTCATCCTCATCCTCATAGCCGGTGAGGGCGAGCGCGCGCGCTTTCCGCTGATGAAGTTCGCACCAGCGGAGCAAGGCTTCTTCGCGGCCGTGCGTGATCCACGTCTCGGCGGGGTTCACATCAGTTATGGTCGTCGTGAGTTCGTCCCAGTCGGCATGGTCTGAGATGACCAGCGGCAGTTCTACCCCGCGCTGCCGTACACGCTGGCGGACGCGCATCCATCCGCTGGCCATCGCCGTCAAAGGATCGGGCAGTCGCCGGCTCCAGCGGTCGTTCAGCGCGGATGGCGGGCACATCACGATTGCCCCGGCCAACGATGCCTTGGGTACCCCTGCCACTGGTCTCAAGTCGCCCAGTTCCACGCCGAGATCCTGATAGAGATGGCACATCGTCTCCATTGCGCCATGGAGGTAGACGGGCTGATCCCACCCTGCTGCCCGCAGCTCGGCAATCACGCGCTGCGCCTTCCCGAGGGCGTAGGCGCCGACCAGTACGCAGCGCGCCGGGTGAGCCTCGCGGGCGGCCAGAAGCTTGGCAATTTCGTCGCGGATCGACGGGTGGCGAAACACCGGCAGCCCGAAAGTCGCCTCGGTGATGAAAAGATCGCACGGCGTAACCGTGAATGGGGCGCAGGTGGGATCAGGGCTGCGCTTGTAGTCGCCAGTGATGATGACGCGCTCGCCAGCGTGCTGGAGCAGGATCTGCGCCGAACCAAGTACATGGCCTGCCGGAAGGAAGGTCGCGGTCACGCCTCCCCCGATCGCGACCGGCTCATGGTACTCGGCGATTTGTGCGCCCTCGGTCACGCCATAGCGGACAGACATGATGGCGAGAGTCTGGGAGGTTGCCACGGTTCGTCCATGGCCGCCGCGGGCATGGTCCGCGTGCCCATGGGTAACGAGGGCCCGCTCAACCGGGCGCGACGGATCGACCCAAGCGTCTGCTGGCACGATCCGGATACCCATCGGGTCCGCTTTGATCCACGTGAAACACCCCGCCATGTCCTGACGAATGCCGTGATTGCTTTCCGGTTGCCAGAGACAAAAAGGGCGGAGACCCGAAGTCTCCGCCCCTTGTTGCAATCACCGCTCCGAACGCCTGTGAATCAGGCCTCGTCGGCGTTCGGTTCCTCGGCTGTGGCCGAGCCACCCTTGCCCTTGCGCGCCTTCTTCTTGACCAGCTTCGGCGCTGCCGGAGTCAGTTCGAAGGACAGCGCGGCCGGCTTGCCGTCCTCTTCCTTGAGGCTGACATGGACTTCGCCGCCATTGGCCAGCTTGCCGAATAGCAGCTCTTCAGCGAGCGGCTTCTTGACCTTCTCCTGGATCACGCGGCCCATCGGACGCGCGCCATAGAGCCGGTCATAGCCCTGCTTCGCCAGCCAGGCACGGGCCTCGCTGTCGAACTGGATGTGCACGTTCTGCTCCGCCAGCTGCAGTTCGAGCTGAAGGATGAACTTGTCGACCACGCGGCTGACGACTTCCGGCGGCAGGTACGAGAACGGCACGATCGCATCGAGACGGTTGCGGAATTCGGGGGTGAACATCTTCTTCACCGCCTCGTCACCCGCGTCTGCCTTAGAGACGTCGCCGAAGCCGATACCCTGCCGCGCCATGTCGCTGGCACCGGCATTGGTCGTCATGATCAGCACGACATTGCGGAAGTCGACCGTCTTGCCGTGATGATCGGTAAGCCGACCGTTATCCATGACCTGCAGCAGGATATTGAACAGGTCCGGGTGCGCCTTCTCGATTTCGTCGAGCAGCAGGACGCAGTGCGGCTGCTGGTCGATCGCATCGGTGAGCAGACCACCCTGGTCGAACCCGACATATCCCGGAGGGGCACCGATCAGGCGGCTCACCGAGTGGCGCTCCATGTATTCCGACATGTCGAAGCGCTGCAGCGGGATGCCCATGATCTGGGCGAGGCTGCGCGCCACTTCGGTCTTGCCGACACCGGTCGGGCCCGAGAACAGGAACGAGCCGATCGGCTTGTCCGGATCGCGCAGGCCGGCGCGGCTGAGCTTCATCGCCGAAGACAGGACTTCGATGGCCTTGTCCTGCCCGAACACCAGCCGCTTGAGGTCGCGGTCGAGATGCTCGAGCACCTTCTTGTCGTCGCTCGACACCGACTTGGGCGGGATGCGCGCCATCGTCGCGATCACCTGCTCGATCTCGCGTGCGGTGATCACCTTCTTGCGCTTCGAGGGCGGCACCAGCATCTGCATCGCGCCGACTTCGTCGATCACGTCGATCGCCTTGTCCGGCAGTTTGCGATCGTTGATGTAGCGCGCCGAAAGCTCGACCGCAGTCTTGATCGCGTCGGGCGTGTAGCGCACCTTATGGTGTTCTTCGAACGCCGTACGCAGGCCCTTGAGGATCTTGATGGTGTCCTCGATGGTCGGCTCGTTCACGTCGATCTTCTGGAACCGGCGCAGCAGCGCGCGGTCCTTTTCGAAGTGGTTGCGGAATTCCTTGTAGGTCGTCGAACCGATGCAACGGATCGTTCCGCCGGACAGCGCGGGCTTGAGCAGGTTGGACGCGTCCATGGCGCCCCCGCTGGTCGCACCGGCGCCAATCACCGTGTGGATCTCGTCGATGAACAGGATCGCGTGCGGCATCTTCTCAAGTTCCGAAACGACCTGCTTGAGGCGCTCCTCGAAATCGCCGCGATAGCGCGTGCCGGCCAGCAGCGCGCCCATGTCGAGCGAATAGATCACCGCCTCGCTCAGCACCTCGGGCACTTCGCCCTCGACGATCTTGCGCGCCAGACCTTCTGCAATCGCGGTTTTACCCACGCCCGGATCACCCACATAAAGCGGATTGTTCTTCGAACGGCGACAGAGGATCTGGATCGTGCGATCGACTTCGGGGCCGCGACCGATCAGCGGATCGACCTTGCCGTTCAGCGCCTTCTCGTTGAGGTTCACGGTGAACTGGTCGAGCGCCGAATCCTTCTTTGCGCTGCTCTTCGCGTCGGCCTTCTCTTCCTGCTGCGGCTGGGCTTCCTCGCTGCCCTTTGGGCTGCGGCTCTCAACCTGACGACCGCCCTTGCCGATGCCGTGGCTGATGAAGCTGACGGCATCAAGGCGGCTCATGTCCTGCTGTTGCAGGAAATAGACCGCGTAGGAGTCGCGTTCGGAGAACAGCGCCACCAGCACGTTGGCACCCGTCACGGTATCCTTGCCCGAAGACTGGACATGCAGGATCGCGCGCTGGATCACACGCTGGAAGCCGGCAGTCGGCTGCGGATCAGCCTTGTCCTGCGTCTTCAGCGATTGATATTCCTGATCGAGATACTGGCGCACCACTTCGCCGAGGTCTCCCAGATCTACACCGCAGGCCTGCATCACCTGTGCCGCGTCGGGATCATCGATCAATGCGAGCAGGAGATGCTCCAGAGTCGCATATTCATGGCTGCGCTCCGATGCATTGCTGAGCGCAGAATGCAGCGTCTTTTCAAGGCTTTGCGCGAAACTGGGCATGGCACTTCTTTCTCGTCGACCGCAGGGCGGCCGATCTCTGCTGATTCCCTTGCGGGAGATGAACATGCTTGCGCTTAACCGGGGCTAAACCGAAGCTGCGCAAAAGGGACATCCGGCGAGGCATGATGCCAGCCACATTGACAATATGGGTATGCCGCCCGCCGAGGTGAAGGGCGGCGGGCATCATGATCCACTGTCCAGTGATAACGGCTTGCCAAACAACGCTTCCGCCGCGCGTCGATGGGCTGCTGCCCTGTCGCGATGCGCAATGACCCGGGCGATCTCGGCTTCAAGCAAGGCGACGCGCGCATCGAGTTCGTGGTGTGAATAACTGTCGAGCGATTCCGAGGCCAGCTGGCTGGCAAAATCGCCTTTCGGGCGCGGGCGCTCACCAAGTTCCATCGCCATACACTTTGTGGCTGCTAGAGCCTTGCTGTCAACCGGCTCCGTAGGTAGTTGGCGCAGCGAACTGTTTACCAATTCGCGGCGCGGTCTGATACCACGTGGCCGCAACGTATCAGGGGGCGTGGCATGAAGCCGGTACCAGCGACGATGACCGCTGTGGGATTTGATTCGCCCGGTGCGCCTGAGGTCCTGCGACCAGAAACTGTTGCCGTGCCGGTGCCGGGTCCCGGCCAGGTTCTGGTCCGCGTTGCCTATGCCGGTGTGAATCGACCCGACGTGATCCAGCGGCAAGGGTTTTACCCGCCTCCTCCGGGTGCTTCGCCAATCCCGGGTCTGGAGATTTCCGGGCAAGTGGTGGCGATGGGCACCGGCGTCACGACGCCGTTTGTCGGCCAGATGGTCTGTGCGCTGGTCGCCGGTGGCGGTTATGCCGAGTACTGCGTCGCCGAGGCAGCCTTGTGCCTGCCTGTGCCCGAAGGTCTTCCGCTCGATCAGGCAGCGGCCCTTCCGGAAACGCTGTTTACCGTCTGGCACAATGTTTTCGAACGTGGCTGGGCCAGCGAGGGCGAGCGCGTACTGGTCCATGGCGGCACCAGCGGGATCGGGACCATGGCGATCCTGCTCGGCAAGCTCTTCGGGCTCGAAGTGATCGTGACTTGCGGCGGATCGGACAAGTGCGCTGCAGCGCTCGCGCTCGGTGCTGCACATGCCATCGACTACAAGGCCAGTGATTTCGTCGAGGAAGTCGCCCGAATCACCGATGGTGCCGGTGTCCATCTTGTCCTCGACATGGTCGCCGGAGACTATGTCGCACGGAACCTGAAGTGCCTTGCCGAAGATGGTCGGCATGTCACCATTGCGGTCCAGGGCGGAGTTCGGGCCGAATTGAACATGGCGGAAGTCATGCGCCGAAGGATTACGCTCACCGGTTCAACGCTTCGGCCTAGATCCAATGAATTCAAAAGCCTACTTGCCGACGAGATCCACAAGACGGTCTGGCCGCTGGTCGCGGATGGGCAGCTGCGGCCGGTTATGGACATGGCTTTCCCGCTCGCGGATGCTGCTGCGGCGCACACCCGGATGGAAGCCGGAGCACATATCGGCAAGATAGTCCTCGCCGCAGATCAATCAGCGGCGGGGCGGCCTTAGCGGCCGAATCGACGGGAATGGGCTTGCCGTAAGCGGTCCTCTCGCTTACATCGCGGGCACGACGGCCGCTCCGCAAGGGGCGGCCCTTATTGTTTCCGCTGTCCGGAGGGGCTCCCCTTGAGCAACCAGTCCACCTTTCCACTGATGCCCCATGCTACGGCGTCGTGGCTTGTCGACAACACCGCGCTGACGTTCGAACAGATCGCCGAGTTCTGCGGACTGCACATTCTCGAAGTGCAGGCGATGGCCGACGATCTGGCCGGTGCCAAGTATACCGGGCGCGACCCTGTTCACTCGGGCGAACTGACGCAGGTCGAAATCGAACGCGGGCAGGCCAACCCCGATTATCGCCTGCGCATGCAGAAGGCGCCAATCTCGGTCAGCCGCACCAAGGGGCCGCGCTACACGCCGGTCTCCAAGCGCCAGGACAAGCCCGATGGCATTGCGTGGATACTGCGCCATCATCCGGAAATCTCGGATGCGCAGATCGGCAAGCTGATCGGCACTACGCGCAACACGATTGCCGCAATCCGCGATCGCAGCCACTGGAACATCTCCAACATCAATCCGAAAGACCCGGTCACGCTGGGTCTGTGTTCGCAGCGTGAGCTGGACGCGCTGGTCGCCAAGGCCGCCAAGCGCGCCGGGATCGAGGAAGATGATACGGCGAGTAACCTGCGCCTCGGCAGCGACCGCGAAGCGCTGATCGAAGAGCTGCGTGCCGAGCGCGAAGCGCAGGCCAAGGCTGCCTCGCAGGCCGCGCAAGAAGCCGAAGCCGCCGCTTGGCTTGAAGCACGCCGCGCAGAAGGTCTGTCGGACAGCTGATCACGCCAAGCTGAGGGCTTGGCGTAACCGAACCCCTCCCTCATCGGAGGGGTTTTGTTTTTCAGCTGGCGAGATCGAGCGTTGTTTCGCTGCCAGCAGGCTCGAGCCCGTGGCTCAGACGCCCGTCGATATGCGCGCCCTGTTCGATTGTCAGGACGTCGTAAGTCACGTCGCCGTGGATGCGGGCCGTTTTCAGCACGACAAGCTGGCTGACTTCGATCGCACCGCGGACCGTGCCGGCGAGCCGGGCGCTCTGCGCGCGGATGGCACCGTGAATGGCGCTCGATTCACCTTGGACAAGACCGGAGCAGGTGATGTCGCCTTCGACATGGCCGTCGATGTGCAGTTCGGCGCTCGCCGTGATGTCGCCCTTCACGGCGAGGTCCGCACCCAGAACGGAAAAGGTCGGCGTTGCCATAACGCTACTTTGCCCGACCGTTCGGCTGACCGCGTCCGGACCCGGCACTGGCTTCTTGGAAAACATGCGGCATCGCCTCCAGAAACGGTCGCGGATCGACCGCACGATCGGCGATCCGCACTTCGAAATGCAAATGGGGCCCCGTAGAGCGGCCCGTGCTGCCAATCGCGCCGATCATGCGGCCCGGCCCGACGACTTGTCCGACCCGTGCCATGATCCGCGACATATGGGCGTAGCGGGTCAGCAAGCCATCGCCGTGGCTGATCTCCACGCAGTTGCCATAGCCCTGCTTCACGCCGGTGAAGCTCACCGTACCAGCCGCTGCAGCGAGAATGGGGGCGCCGATAGGGCCGCGGAAATCCAGGCCAGCGTGGAACGCACCTCCACCGGTGAAGGGATCGACGCGGTAGCCGAACCCGCTCGAGATGTAATCCAGGCTCGCCGGCAAGGTGTTCGGAATGCGTACCAGCGCCTGTTCCATCGCACTCATCCGGGCAAGGCTGGCACCAAAGCGGGCGAAGCGGGGATCGAGCTTGTTGCCTGACCCGGAGAACAAGGGAATAAGTGGCCCACCCATCGCGCTGCGGTCCGCAGCCGCCACAGCGCGCGGATTGAGGCCAAGGCGCCGCATCGCGTTCTCCGCACGCGCCGAGCGCGTATCGGCATACCGTGTCAGCGCCTCGATGAACGCGAGTTGGCGGGCTTCAACCTGCGCCAGTCCGGTGGCCTCGGGCAAGATCATCGAAATCTTGCGGACCGTCTTCCCCGCTTCCTCGGTGCTGTCTGAAACCGTGCCGGACGGCAGTGTCTTCGGCAACGGTCCGATCGCCCCTTGAACGCTCTTCTCGATGAAGTCTTGCCGCTTGGCGAGATCGCTGGCGACCGAACCGAGCCCGGAACGGTACTTCGCGACCCGGCTCTCCGCAGTCGCGACGGCGGCTTCGCGCTCCAGAAGCGAGGCTTGATTGTAGACGGCGAGGGCCTGGCTGATGATCATCCAGCCCATCATCAGGATCCACACCAGCACGGCGCCCGCGACGGCGCCCGCAACCCGCATCTGCAGCTGTGCGGAAACGCGGATGAAGCGGACATGGCCGTTCGAGCGCATGAAGAATTCGCGGTCCGGGAACCAGCTGCGCACCCGTTCGACAAGCGCTCGCCACCGGGATGACGTACGACCGCCATTCTCCGGCGGGCCCGCCTTGGACCGAGTTGTTACTGGTAAGATAGCGACCCCCGTCCCTATGCGCTGTGATGCCGTCTTGTGGGAGCGAGCCGCTTAGTCGCGCCGATCATCGCGGTCGAATCGAGTCGCCACCGTGCAGGACGAGTCGTTCTCTTCCGTCGACGAATTGTGCCACATTCGAATCTTTTGCCACCGGACTACCTGCCGCCCGGTCGTCAGACCGCTTGGCAAAGACGAATTGCAAGCGACTCGACTGGTACTCGGCTCCTCCGCCAATCCGGCTGACAGCATTGGTACATGGTGTTAAGGGCGATGAATGAACGCGCTCGTTTCGCCCCATTCCGCCGTCAATGTTGCCGCATCCGAAGCAGCATTGATCGATGCGCCGGCCCTCGTGCAAGGCCTTGCCCGCGCAGGCCGTGCAGCGCAGCGGGCGCTCGCCACCATGCCATCTGCCCGGCGCGCCGAGGCGCTTCTGATGAGCGCCGCTGCGCTGCGACGTGCGGCACCAGCCATCCTGGACGCCAATGAACGCGATGTCGCCGATGGCAAGGCGGCCGGACTGTCGGCCGCGATGGTTGACCGGTTGCGGCTTGATGCTGCACGGATCGAAGCCATGGCCGCTGCCGTGGAGCAAGTGGCCGGGCTGGATGATCCTGTCGGGCGCGTCATTGATGAGACGCGGCGACCCAACGGAATGGTCCTTCGCCGCGTGCGTGTGCCCATCGGCTTGATCGGCATTATCTACGAAAGCCGACCAAACGTTACTGCCGATGCCGCAGCGCTTTGCGTCGCTTCAGGAAATGCCGCGCTGCTGCGGGGCGGCAGTGAGGCAGCGCGCTCCAACCGCGCAATCCACGCGGCATTTGTCGAAGGCCTGACTGCGGGAGGCATCCCCGCCGAAGTCGTGCAACTGATCCCCACGCAGGACCGCGCGGCCGTCGGCGCCATGCTGGCGGCTGGCGGCTTGATCGACATGATCGTGCCCCGCGGCGGCAAGAGCCTCGTTGCGCGCGTTCAGGCCGATGCGCGCGTTCCGGTGCTCGCGCATCTCGACGGGATCAACCACACCTATATCGACCGCCAGGCTGATCCGGCGATGGCACGCGAGATTGCGCTCAATGCCAAGATGCGCCGGACCGGCATCTGCGGCGCCATGGAAACGCTGCTGGTCGATGCGCAGTTTTCCGATCCGCACGGCCTCGTCGCGCCCCTGCTTGAGGCGGGTTGCGAGCTGCGCGGCGATGCGCGGGCCTGTGCGATCGATCCCCGGATCAAGCCTGCCGATCGAGAGGACTGGGATACCGAGTATCTCGACGCCGTGCTCTCGGTCGCCGTCGTTGACGGGCTCGATGGTGCACTAGGGCACATTGCGCGCCACGCATCCGGCCATACCGATGCCATCGTGACGGACGACGACGCGGCCGCAGCGCGGTTCCTTTCCGAAGTCGATAGCGCCATCGTCATGCACAACGCCTCCAGCCAGTTTGCCGATGGCGGCGAGTTCGGTCTGGGCGCCGAGATCGGCATCGCGACCGGACGGCTTCATGCTCGCGGTCCTGTCGCGCTGGAAGGCTTGACCACCTACAAGTGGCTGGTTCTCGGCTCCGGGCAGATCCGACCCTGAAACCCGTGCTTACCGGCCTGCTTGGCGGCAGTTTCAATCCCGCACATGGCGCGCACCGCCGGATCAGTCTTTTCGCATTGCAGGCGCTGGGGCTGGACGAAGTGTGGTGGCTGGTGTCGCCGGGCAACGTGCTCAAACCGGTCGCGGGCATGGCGCCCTTCGAAGCGCGTTATGCGTCGGCGCGAAAGGCCGCGAGGGGCGCACCGATTCGGGTGACGGCCATCGAGACCGAATTCGCGACGCGCTACACCATCGACACGCTGCGCAAACTCAGGCGCCGCTACCCCAAGCGCCGCTTTATCTGGCTCATGGGGACCGATAATCTGGCGCAGTTCCACCGCTGGCGGGGCTGGCGGCAGATCGCGCGCGAGATGCCGATTGCTGTTATCGCCCGTCCGGGGTATGATGCCATTGCCTTGGCGAGCCCCGCCATGACATGGCTGCGCCGCTGGCGCCGGCAGCACAGTCAGGATTTCATCGGCGCAAAGCGGAGCGCCCCGGCGCTGGTCATCTTGCGATTTGACCCCGATGCCCGATCAGCGACGGCCATCCGTGCCGCTGATCCAGACTGGTTTCGCCGCGCCACGCTTGCAAATCAGCGGGACATGCTGACCCATCGACCCGTTACGGCATCGGCCAAGGCGAGGACGCATTGAGCAACAAGCTCAACCCGTTCCGCGCAGGGCCGCACCGTTTCGGCTTTTTTCACACCACTCAGGATCATTGAACCGTAAACCATGGAGACCATCTACACACCCATGACAAGCCCACAGCCTCTGCCGGTAGATGCCGGCATCGCCTCCGGATCGCCGGTTGCAGCGCCCGGAACCGTGCTCGACCTCGTCTTGCGCTCGCTGGACGACGATCAGGCGCAGGAGATCGTCACGATCCCGCTCGAGGGCAAAAGCTCGGTCGCCGATCACATGGTCATCGCCTCGGGCCGCTCGACACGTCAGGTCGCCTCCATGGCGCAAAAGCTGGCCGAGCGGATCAAGCAGGGCAGCTTCGGTCATGTCCGGATCGAAGGTCTGCCTGCGGCGGACTGGGTTCTGATCGATGCAGGCGACATCGTCGTCCACCTGTTCCGCCCCGAGGTGCGCAGCTTCTACAATCTCGAGCGGATGTGGGCGTTCGGAGATCAGGGCGCGGCCTGAAGCAAAGCTGTGCCCTCCACAGGTCCGGAAAGGCGGGGATTCATTGCGTCGCCGTTCTGGGCTAGGGCTTGGTCATGCTGCTCCATGTAATTGCCCGCGGTAGGATCGGTCGTTCGCCCGAAGCCGAACTGGTAGACCGCTACGCGCGTCGGATCAGCTGGGGCTTCAAGGTGACGGAGTTACCTGATCGCGGCGGAACCATACCGGCCCCGACCGCAACGCCGTTCCGCACCGTCGCCTTGGACGAACGCGGCAAGCACCTAGCATCTACTGCTTTTGCCGAAATTCTGGGCCGATGGCGCGACGACGGCGTACGTGAAGCGCGCTTCCTGATCGGCGCGGCGGATGGGCATCAGGCAGACCTCAGGGATAGCGCGGATATCCTCCTCGCTTTCGGCGCCGCGACCTGGCCGCATATGTTGGCGCGCGCAATGCTCGCCGAGCAGCTCTGGCGGGCGACCAGTATCCTCTCCGGCCACCCCTATCATCGCGATGGCTGATGCCATGACGTCACGCGCGCCCTTTATTGCCATGCTCTTGGCGCTCGCTTGCCTCGTCGGCTGGCAGAGCTTGGCCCAGGACGCGCCGTTCGAGAGCGCCGATCAGGCGGGTGATGCGCTGCGGAGAGCCACGCAGGCCTTGGCGGAGGCCCGCAAGCGCGGCGATGCGCTGGAAGCGGCAGCCCGCCGCGCAACGGCTGCAGCCGATCGCACGGCCAGCGAAGCAGCAGCCATTGCGGCACGCATCCAGCAGTCCGAAGCCGAAATCGCGATTGCACAAGCCAGCGTGCGCGAGATCGACCGCCAGCGCGCGGCTTTGCGGCTGCGCATCGCGCAGCGCCAAGAACCGGTAGTGCGCCTCACCGCTGCGCTGCAATTGATGTCGCGCCGCCCGCTCATGTTCAGCCTGATGCGGGCGGATACCCTGCGCGAGACTGTCTACCTGCGTGCCGTACTCGAAAACATGCTGCCCGAAGTTCAGCGCCGGACGGCAGGACTACGCTCGGAAATCGTGCGCGGGCGCCAGTTGCAGGACAAGGCGCGGCGTGCTGCGGCCACGCTCAAGGCCAGCGAAGAGGGGCTTACCCTCAGGCGCCAGCAGCTCGTGGCCGTCGAAAGCCGCCAGCGCATCGCCTCTCGCAGCGCGCAAGGGGTTGCCAGCCGGGAAGCTGATCGCGCTCTGGCCCTCGCGGAAGACACGCGTGACATCGCGGCGCTGATGGAACGCCTGCAGGCTGACGGTACATTGCGGAGCCAGCTTGCCGCCTTGCCCGGACCCGTTCCGCGTCCTGATCGACCCGGCTCGATGCTGGTGGTGGACGAGAACGTACCAATTCGTCCAGCCGCTGGGGGCCTCGCGTGGATCATGCCGGTCAGCGGCCGCATCGTCAGCGGATTCGGCGATGCGACGGGGGCAACACGTTCGATCGGCGTTACGCTCGCGCCGGCCGCCGGCGCGCAGATCGTCGCTCCGGCGGCCGGCAGGGTGGCCTTTGCCGGCGACTATCGCGGTTTCGGGCGCATCGTCATCATCGATCATGATGGCGGCTGGACGTCGCTGATCACCAATCTCGGGCGCCTTGACGTCGGCGTGTCGGCCAAGGTTGTGCAGGGTTCGCCGCTGGGCCTCGCCGAACCCGGGCGGCCCACGGTGACGATCGAACTGCGCAAGGATGGCAATCCGGTCAATCCGCTCGCCCTGATCGGCCCGTGATTGCCCTTTCTGCATGGCGCCGGCCCATCTGGCGTTAATCGCCGCGCCTCTATAGAAGCAAGTTCAAGGCGATGTCCTCTCTGCCGAAAGACGATCATGGCGTTCAAGTTTGTTTCCTTGCTGCGTGCCGCTGCGCTGGTCAGTGCGGTTGCGCTCATTCCGGCATCCACCGCCGGTCTTGCCGCTGTCGATGCGCGTACCGGGCCGGAATTCAGCAAGCTTCTCGCCGTCTACGAGCGTATCAAGACGAGCTATGTCGAACCGGTTGACGACGACAAACTGATCAAGGGCGCGATCAACGGAATGCTGGCCGCGCTCGATCCGCACAGTTCCTACCTCGACGCACGTGATTTCGAGAACCTGCGGACGCAGACCGACGGTTCCTACGGCGGACTCGGCCTGTCAGTCACGATGGATGACGGTGCGGTCAAGGTTATTGCGCCCACCAAGGGTAGTCCCGCCGATGCCGCCGGGGTCAAGGCCGGCGACTTCATCACGCACATCAACGGCAAATTGATCTACGGCGGCACGCTTGATGAAGCGGTCGACCAGATGCGTGGCCCGCCGGGCACTACGATCAGCCTCACCTTGTTCCGCTCGGGCAGGGACGAGCCGATTGAGGTGAAGATCACCCGCCAGATCATCGAGCTGAAGCCCGTCGACTGGAAGGTCGAAGGCAATGTCGGGGTCATCTCGGTCTCGAGCTTCAGCGCCAATGTCGGCAGCGAGGCGCTCGATGCGTTCAAGCAGATCAAGGCCCGGACCGGCGGCCGGCTCACCGGGCTGATCCTCGACTTGCGCGGCAATCCCGGTGGGCTGCTCGATCAGGCCGTCGCGCTGTCCGATCTGTTCCTCGATCATGGTGTGATCGTCTCCCAACGCGGTCGCTACTCGCGGGACAACGAGACCTACAGCGCCGAATCGATGACGCCCGGCGATATCGCCAAGGGCATCCCGATGGTTGTGCTGATCAATGAAGGCTCGGCCTCTGCATCAGAGATCGTTGCAGGGGCGCTGCAGGACCAGCACCGCGCCGTGCTCATGGGCCAGCGCAGCTTCGGCAAGGGCAGCGTGCAGACGCTGATGCCGCTCACCCGCGACACCGCGCTCAAGCTAACCACGGCGCGCTATTACACGCCGTCGGGCCGCTCGGTGCAGGAAGGTGGCATCGATCCCGATATCGCGGTCCCGCAGATTTCTGACCCCGATCTGCGCAAGCGCGCCCAGCGCTTCTATCGCGAGAGCGATCTGCGCGGACACCTGATCAACGAGATCAAGGACGACAAGGATCTCGAGCGCGACAAGGTGCAGGATCCGCGCTTCAAGATGACGCCCGAGGAGCTCAAGGCCAAGGGGATCGACGACTTCCAGCTCTACTATGCGCTGCAGACGCTTGGGCGGACGGCCCCGCAGGCGCTGGCTGCGCGCAAGCGGTAAGCCGATGGCGACGTCGGCAAAGAGCCCCGCGCAGGCCGCCTATCTGCTCGCATTCGTGGTGCCGAGTGCTTTGATCGCAGCGGTCTATATCGCGCAATATGGCTTCGGATTGGCGCCGTGCGAGATGTGCTGGTGGCAGCGCTACCCGCATTTTGCCGCGATTGCCCTCGCGCTCGGCGGTCTCGCCACGCGTGGAACCCGGCTTGGTGCCGCGCTCGTAGCGTTGGCTGCCTTGGCCATCGGCGTCAGCGGGGCGATCGGCGCCTTCCACGCCGGGGTCGAATACGGCTGGTGGCAGGGCCCGACCGCATGCTCCTCGACCAGCCTCGGCGATGATCCGCTGGCATCGATCATGAATGCCCCGCTGATCCGCTGCGATACACCGGCGTGGACGCTGTTCGGCGTAAGCCTTGCGGGCTTCAATTTCCTCATTTCGGTATCCAGTGCGGTGCTTGTTCTTGTGCTTCTCGGCCGCCGCGGCAAGGAACTTGGAAGATGACTGAAACGCGTGAAGCAATGCTGCGGGTGAACCAGGCCGGCGAGTTCGGCGCAATTCGCATCTATGCCGGGCAGCTGGCCGTCATGGGCGACCGCACGCCGATCTCGGGAGAGATCGCGACGATGGCGCAGCAGGAAGCCGCTCACCGCGAACGCTTCGATGCCTTGTTGGTGAAGCGCGGTGTGCGCCCCACAGTGCTGCAACCGGTCTGGTCCGCCGCAGGTTTCGCACTGGGCGCCGCCACAGCGCTGATCGGCCCCGAAGCAGCCATGGCTTGCACCGCCGCCATCGAGACCGAGATCGACCGTCATTATACCGAGCAGCTGGAGCAGCTCGGTGATGAGGATCCCGAGCTTGCCGACATGATCCGCGAGTTCCGCGATGATGAGCGCGAGCACCACGATACCGCGCTGGCCTCCGGCGCAGAGAAGGCCCCGGCCTATCCGTTGCTGTTCAACGCGATCCGCATGGGTTGCAGAATGGCAATCGCGGTCTCGAAGCGAATTTGACCAGCCGGGCATGATCCACCGCGAGGTGCTGACTTCAGCTATCGTTCACGCGGCAGAGGTCCTATATCGTAGGGCGTGACCCCCAGCTGGAGCTTACCTGCGATGATGCGCCGTTCTGCCGCCGCCCTTGCCCCCGCATTGGCTTTCGCCGCGCTCCTCGGAACGCCTTTACCGGCTGTGGCGCAGGAAAACCCGTCCGAGAAGATCAACCAGCTGATCGTCTACGGCGATGATCCCTGCCCTGCCTCGACCGACGGTTCGATCACGGTCTGCGCGCGCAAGGACGAATCCGAGCGCTTCCGCATTCCCAAGCCGCTGCGCGACAACCCGAACGACTCAGCCAATCAGGGCTGGACGCAGCGCGTGAAAGCCTATGAGACTGTCAGCGCTTTCGGCACCAACTCGTGCTCGCCGGTCGGGTCGGGCGGCGCCACCGGCTGCATGTCGCAGTTGATCAAGAATGCCTATGCCGAAAAGAAGCAGGGCAGCGACGTCCAGTTCGGCAAGCTGATCGAGGAAGAGCGCGCCAAGCGGCTGCAGACGATCGATGCGGACACCGCAGCCGAGCAGGCCCGCGTCGAGGTGCTCGAAAGGGAGTACGAGGCCAAGCTCAAGCGCGAACGCGAAGGAGAAACGAAGCCACAGGCTCCAGCCGCTGCGCCCTCAACCAACCCGCCGCTGGCAACGCCGCCCCAGCCCTGAGGCGGGGCGGCCAGTCTTCAACCCAGCGCGATATCCGGCGCGTCTTCCTGCTTCATGCCGACGGTGTGATAGCCCGAGTCGACGTGGTGCACTTCGCCTGTGACGCCTGACGAGAGGTCCGACAGTAGGTAGAGTCCCGCCCCGCCGACGTCGTCGATAGTGACATTGCGGCGCAGCGGCGCGTTGAGCTCGTTCCACTTCAGGATGTAGCGGAAGTCGCCGATCCCGCTAGCGGCCAGAGTCTTGATCGGTCCGGCGGAAAGTGCGTTGACGCGAATCCCCTGCGGGCCGCAGTCATTGGCGAGATAACGCACGCTTGCTTCGAGCGCGGCCTTGGCGACGCCCATCACATTGTAGTGCGGCACGACCTTCTCGGCACCGTAATAGGTCAGCGTCACGATCGAGCCGCCGCCGGTCTTCACGCCGTTCTCGTCTTCCGCCTGCGGCATCATCGCCGCCGCACGCTGCGTGACCGCGACCATGCTGTAGACCGAGATGTTCATGGTCATCAGGAAGTTGTCGAGCGAGGTGTCCATGAACTTGCCGCGAAGCTCGGTCTTGTCCGAAAAGCCGATGGCGTGGACGAGGAAGTCGATCGTCGGCCAGCGCGCGGCCAGTGTCTCGAACGCGGTGTCGAGCGCAGCCATGTCCGAAACGTCGCATTCGATCAGAAAGTCGCTGCCGAGGCTGGCGGCCAGCGGACGCACGCGCTTTTCCAGCGCTTCACCCTGATACGAAAAAGCCAGCTCGGCACCCTGCTCGTGCAGCTTGCGAGCAATCCCCCATGCGAGCGACTTGTCATTGGCGAGGCCCATGATCAGGCCACGCTTTCCTTCCATAAGTCCTGTCATGCGACCTCTTGCTTCACTCATCCTGTTGCATGCGGGGTTTCGCGGCGCGAGCCCGGTTGTCGGCTTGCCCAACGAGGTCCTGCTCTTCCGGCGTTTCCGCCAGAGCAGCGTTCAGTTCGGCTCCGATCACCATCCCTAGGCCAATCAGCCAAAAAAAGAAAAGCGTGATCATCACGCCGGCCAGGCTGCCGTAGGTCAGGTCATAGACAAACAGATGGCGCAGCAGCTTGGGCAGCACCGTGGTCACAACCAGCCACCACAGCGTGACAAACAGCGCGCCCGGCCACTTGGGATAGATCCGCGCGCTGTAGGCGCCGGGGGTCAGCGAGATGAAGAGGAGCCAGAGCGAGCCGAACAGGACCAGCGCCGGAACCACGCGCGAAAGCGCCAGTGTGTCGATCAGGCCCGTCGCTTGCGGGAACAGCGCGGTTACGGTTTCCATCGCCGTCCCGATCACCACTTGCGCGGCAATCGACAGCAGGATCAGCACGACCGAGGCGATGATGAGCCCGGTCGACATCAACCGGTAACGCCAGAAAGCGTAGATCAGCTTGGTGCCATAGGCGCGGCGCAAGATGTCGCGGATCGTCTCGACAAGGCTGCCAACGGTCCAAAGGCCAACCAGCCCGCCGATCCACAGCAGCCCGCCGGTGCGCGCCTCGATCACGGCGTGGGCCACGGGCGAGAGGACGTTCGCAACCACCGGGGGCATCGCCATCAGCACCGTGTTGACCGCCGCGGTCCGGTCGTTCGCCTCACCTACCAGCGAAAACAGCGCGGCACCCGTGATAAAGAACGGAAACAGGGCGATCAGCACCATGTAGGCGAAGTTGCCGGCATGGATCGTGCCGTCATAGATCACCCCCGTCCACACCCGGCGCAGCACTTCGCGCGAGCGCAGGCGCAGGGCATCACGTGCACCCGCACCGCCAAACCCGGGCCGCTGTGTCAGCGCGGCGCGGCGCCGTGCCTCCGGGGAAAGGTCGGTGACCGGGAGGATCGGCTCAGGTTGCGCCGATACGGAGGCCGCATCGCCGACCATGGCGCTATACTGCAAACCTGGCGCGCAAGTCGCGGCCGTCCTGCCAACCTTCAAGGCGAGCCTTGAGGTCGGCATCGTCGGTCGGCACGTCCACCAGCAAAGTCACCAGCTGATCGCCGCGCTCGCCATTCTTGCGCGTGAAGCCGCGGCCCTTGAGGCGGAGCACCTTCCCGCTGCTGCTGCCGGGCCCGACCGTCATCATAACCGGGCCTTCGACGGTCGGAATGCGCACTTTCGCACCCTCGATCGCTTCGTTCAGGCTGATCGGCACTTCGAGCAGGATATTGTCGCCGTCCCGCTCGAAATAGGGGCTCGGGAGGATTTCAATGGTGACGATGGCGTCGCCGAACCCGCCCGGTCCCTGCTCGCCCTTCCCGCCAAGGCGGACCTGCTGGCCATCGACAAGGCCGGGCGGGAGCTTGAGATCGATCGTCTTCCCATCGGCCAGGGTCACGCGCTGCGGCGTGCGGCAGGCCGCTTCGCTGAAGGGAACTTTGAGCGTGTAGGTAACGTTCGCGCCACGCGGAGCCGGCCGCCTGCGCGCGCCGCCACCCGCGCCACCACCCATGCCGCCGCGCCCGCCGAACAGGCCCTCGAAGATGTCGCCGAGGTCGAGACCCTCGCTGCCCGAGCCGCCGCCGAAGCCTTCGAAACCGTCATGCCGATAGCCGCGCTGGGCACCGGCAAAGCCGCCGCCGGACCCGCCACCGAAGCCGAACGGGCCGGTCGGATTGCCGTCCGCATCGATCTCCCCGCGATCGAACCGGGCGCGCTTGTCCTTGTCCGAAAGCAGGTCATAGGCCTGCGTGACCTGCGCGAAGCGTTCCGCCGCATTGGGCTTGTCGGCGTTGCGATCGGGATGCAGTTCCTTGGCCAGCGTGCGATAGGCGGACTTGATGTCCTTCTCGCTCGCCGTGCGCGGGACTCCGAGGATGGAATACGGATCGGCCATACCCTTTAGCTAAGGTCGCGCCCGCCTACCCGCAAGGCTCGCTTTGCAAGGCGGGTGCACTGGGCTAGGGCATTTGCGACATTCCCCGCGCATTCTGGAACAGGCAGAAACCCGCCGTGGCTACCGATACGAACGAACACGCCATCCCTGCGTCGGATCCCTTCGCCATTTTCGAGGCGTGGTTTGCCGAGGCGAAGGCGAGCGAGCCCAACGATCCGAATGCCATGGCACTGGCCACCGCCACGCCGGACGCGGCGCCTTCGGTGCGCATGGTCCTGCTCAAGGGCCATGGCCCTGATGGCTTCGTGTTCTACACCAATTTCGAGAGCCGGAAGGGCGGGGAACTTGCGGCCAATCCCCAGGTTGCATTGCTTTTCCACTGGAAGAGCCTGCGCCGGCAGGTACGCATCGAAGGTACGATAACCGAAGTTACGGCGGCGGAAGCCGATGCCTATTTCGCCAGCCGCCATCCCGAATCGCGGCTCGGTTCGGCAGCGTCGGACCAGTCCCGCCCGTTGCCCTCGCGCGATGTGTATATGGAGCGTGTCGAAGCCCTCCGCGCCCAGTATCCTGATGGATCAATTCCGCGTCCGGCGCATTGGTCCGGATATCGCGTGACGCCGCATGCCATCGAGTTCTGGCAGGATCGCGAGTATCGCCTGCATGAACGGCGCCGCTTTACGCGCAGCGCCGGCAGCGAATGGACCAGTTCGCTGCTCTACCCATGAGCGCACGCGAGGCTCCGCGATGGACATGACCCGCAGCCCCGATCACGGCGATCTCAATCGCCGCGCAGCCTATGCCAGCATAACCGTCGCGGCGTTGCTGCTGGGGATGAAGGGCTATGCCGTGGTCACCACCGGCTCCACGGCCATGCTGGGCAGCCTCGCCGACACCGGACTCGATCTGGTCGCCAGCCTTGCCACCCTCCTTGGCGTATGGATCGGCGCGCAGCCAGCGGATGCCAACCACCGCTTCGGCCATGGCAAGGCCGAAGCGCTGGCGGCCATGTTTCAGGTCGTCCTGATATCCATTTCTGCGCTCGGTCTCGCTTGGCGCGCGATCGAGGAGTTTCTCGGCGGTGGGCGCCCGGCCGATGCGGAAGCCGGCATGGTCGTCTCGCTCGTCGCCATCGCCGCAACGTTTCTCCTGCTAGGCTATCAACGCCGGGTCATCCGGGCGACCGGCAGTCTCGCCATAGCTACTGACCACCTGCACTATTCATCTGACCTCGTGCTCAATCTTGCCGTCATCGCCGCGCTGGCGCTCGATCACTGGCTCGGCCTTGCCGGTGCGGACGCGCTGTTCGCTTTCGGCATCGCGCTCTGGCTCGGCTGGGGCGCTTGGGGCGCATCGCAGGCTGCCATCGAGCAGCTGATGGATCACGAGTGGCCGCTCGAAAAGCGCGAGCGCTTTCTGGCGGTCGTCGCCCAGCATCCCGAACTCAAGGGCCTGCACGATCTGCGCACCCGGACCAGCGGCAACCGCGATTTCGTGCAGTTCCACGTCTGGGTCGATGGCCGCATGACAGTGACCGAAGCCCACCGCGTGATGGACGAGATCGAGGACAAGCTGCTTGAGGCATTTCCGGGCGTCGAGATCCTGATCCATCCTGATCCGGATGGCCACGTCGATGAAGCCGCGCTTGGACCGGAGGACTTGCTCGCTCCTGCCCCCGACGGCACCAGTCCCGCTTTGCTGGCTCAGGGCGCGCTCATCCGGCGTTGACTGCGCTCATCTGGCCTTCGGGAACAGCGCGACAAGGTCTCCCAGCCGCCTGGTTACCGGATCGAGCTGATCTTCCTGCGTCTTGCCCAGCCGGACCACGACAAGCTGCCGCGAGGGCGAGACCAGCACATACTGGCCAAGGTGGCCAAGGCAGGCGAACAAGTCGCGCGGGCCGCGGTCCGGGAACAGCGCGGGATGGCCGGTCGTCGGGGTCCGGTTGAGCCAGATCTGCGCGCCGTACTGCGCCTCGCGCGGCGAGGGCGTAACCATGAAGTCAATCCACTGGCGCGGCACCAGCTGCGCGCCGGCCACAGCGCCGCGATTGCGCAGGAACTCCCCGAAGCGCGCCCAATCGCGCGCCGTGCCGTGAATGAGGCTGCCCCCGATCAGGGTGCCCGAAGCATCGAACTCCGGCATCATCGATCGCATGCCGACCGGGCCGAACAGACGGGTCCGCAGATACCCCGCCACGGCGCGGCGGCGGCTTTCAGGGTCCGGAGCAGGGGAGAGGACGCGCGCTGCAAGGTCTGCCAAGATGACACTCGTGGCCGAGGAGTAGACCCACTTGCGCCCCGGCTCATACTGCAGTGGCTGGTCCTCGGCATAGCGCGCCATTGCGTCGCGCCCGTCGAGGAACAGCATGCGCACTTCATCGGATTTCCACGGCGGTGAAATCGCCTCGGCATGGCGCAGGCCGGAGCGCATCTGGAGCAACTGCCGCAGCGTGATCTCTCCGCGCGGATCGCCCGGGCGCTGCCATGTTGGGATCGGCGCCGGCTCGTCCAGCCGCAGCCGGCCATCCGAAATCAGCATGCCGATCATCACGCCGGTGATCGACTTGGCCATCGACCAGCTCACGAAGCGAGTGTTCTCGTGATAGCCCGGCGCATAGCGTTCGGCGATCACCCTGCCGCCGTGCATGACGATCACCGAACGGGTTTCCGCCGCGTCCTGCTCGCTGAACAAGGCATCGACCTTGCGCGCCAGTTCTTCGCGCGGCACGCCGGGATTGGCCACAACTGCTTTCAGCGCCTCGGCCGAAACCGGCGGCGGGGCTGGGGGCGCCGCGGGGCTGCAGCCGAACAGGGCTGGCACAAGCGTGAGCGGGGCGATAAGGGCTAGGACAGGGCGGGCCATCTCGCGGCCAGCTTTTCTCCAGATCGACCCCGCATGGCAATGGCCAAACCAGCAGCATCCCCCGAACCGGTCACTTCCTCCACGCAGCCGCGCCCACGCGTCCTGCGCTGGGGGCTTGTCCTGATCGCCTTGCTCTTTGGGGCGGGTGCGTTCATCTGGCCGCAGCTGCATGGCTATGCGCTCACCGGGACTGCCTATGGCGCGCGCGTTGCCTGCTCGTGCCGCTTTGTCGGCGGCCGCCAGCTTGGCGATTGCCGCAAGGATTTCGAGCCGGGGATGGACCTCATCACCCTCTCCGAAGATACCGCAGCGCGCAGCGTGACAGCCCGCTTCCCGCTCATCGCGCGGCAGACGGCAACGTATCGTGAGGGCTGGGGTTGCGTATTGGAGCCTTGGGGCAACTGACGTCTCAAGCCCAGGGCGCCGTTTCCTCGATCCAGCCGCCGCCGATCACCCGGTCGCCGTCATAGATGACTGCCGCCTGCCCTGGCGCGACGCCGAATTCCGGCTGCAGGAAGCGGATCGTGCAAGCGGCACCTGCACCGATGGCGCCTTCGATTGCCACCGGCACGGGCTTTGCCAGCGAACGCACCTTGGCGGTCAGCGTCCCGGTCTGCGGCAGCGGGCCGATGCGATTGGTTTCCGCAAGCCGCGCCGATCCGACCGCAAGCATCGCCTTGGGCCCGACAAGCACCCGGCGTCCTGGCGCATCCAGCGCGGTGACGTAGAGCGGTTCGGCCTGTCCGCCGATCTCGAGCCCGCGCCGCTGGCCGACGGTATAGTGGATGACACCGCGGTGTGTGCCGAGCACGGCCCCGGTCGCGGCATGCACGATCTCGCCTGGAGCCGCGCCTTCCGGCCTGACCTTGGTCACGATCCTCGCATAATCGCCGTCGGGCACGAAGCAGATGTCCTGGCTGTCAGGCTTGGCGGCAACGCCGAGGCCCAGCGCAGCCGCCATCGCGCGCACGGCAGGCTTGGGCAGGCCGCCCAGCGGAAAGCGCAGGAAGTCCAGCTGCGCCTCGGTCGTCCCATAAAGAAAGTAGGATTGATCGCGCGCAGGATCGACGGCGCGGTGGAGCAGGGGGCCATCTGCCGTTGCGATCCGCCGCACGTAATGGCCGGTGGCGAGGCAATCCGCGCCGAGGTCGCGCGCCATGGTCAGAAGATCGGTGAACTTCGGGCCCATGTTGCAGCGGATGCAGGGGATCGGCGTCCGCCCGGCCAGATAGTCGTCCGCAAACCGCTCGACGACCTCTTCGCGGAAGCGCGATTCATGATCGAACACATAGTGTGCGATGCCCAGCCGGTCGGCCACGGCGCGTGCGTCGCGGATATCGTCACCCGCGCAGCAGGCCCCCTTGCGGCCAGTCGCTGCGCCGTAATCATAGAGCTGCAGGGTCACCCCAATCACTTCTGCACCGCTCGCGGCGGCCAGCCCGGCAACGACCGAACTGTCGACACCGCCCGACATCGCCACCACGATTCGCCGTGGGCCCATTCCTTGCGGCAGCGAAAAAAGTTCGGCGGCCTCACGCGCGCTCAGGGCAAGCGCAGCGGTCATGCCCGCATCACCTGCAGCCGCGCCAGCCATTCCATTTGTGCCCGAGTTGCTTTGCATTTCGGCCCCATAGGCGCATTCGCGGGCAAGCGGCAGGTCAAAAAGCAGGTCGTTGTCCGGCGATCCGAGCCCTGTCAAAACCTAACTCTTGGTGAAGGGGGGGTTTACCCTCCTTTATTGGACCGTGGGTTAGAGCAGCGTCCATGGAGATGAGATTTTCCGATTCATGGCCGCAGGTCCCGGGCGATTCGCCCCGCGGGTTGCGTCCGCTCGGCTGGAGCGAACTCTGCGCCCGGCTCGTGGCGGCGCATGATACCCGGGGGGTGCTTCCGGGCACGGCGGCAGGATTGGTCATGGCCAGCAGCTCAGGTTCGGGTGGCGGCGCGACCGGACCTCACGGCGGGAAAGGCTCCAGCTTCCATGAATCGGCTGCGGTGTTGCTGCGGAGCGTTGAAATGGAGGCTGAAGGGCTCGTTAACCCAGCCTCTTCAGCGAATGGAAATGACGTGACAGGCACTAAGGGGCCCGTTCCTGAAGTCGCCCCCCAACGTCGACCAGACGAGAATTGACATGATTGAGAACCAGAAAATCAAGCCCGCGCAAGTCATTGGCCCTCTCGGGGAGCCGCTGACGCTGGACAGCCTGCCGCCGCCCTCGACCACGCGCTGGGTCGTTCGCCGCAAGGCAGAGGTTGTCGCGGCCGTTAACGGCGGGTTGCTCACGATCGATGAGGTCTGCGAGCGTTATGGCCTCACGCTCGAGGAGTTCGCCTCCTGGCAGCGCGCGGTCGATCGTTCGGGCATGCAGGGCCTGCGTGTCACGCGCATCCAGCATTACCGCGATCTCTACGAGCGCCAGCTCAAGTTCTGAACGACGCGCGCCTGCACGGCGCCGTACAGATATCTGCAATGGCCGTCCCGGCAATCGGGACGGCCATTTGCTTTTGCTTGCACGAAGAGGCCGGATCAGTCTGCTGTTTCGGGTTGCAACCGCGCCACGTTGGAATCATTTGTTCATGCGCTTCGTCGAGCCACAATTGTCACTCGTCGGATGCTCCGCTAAGGCAAGGGTGACGTGCGGCACAGCGAGGCTCCCCGCGCTTGCGGGAAGTGATATAGATATATAACACACCTCAACGAGGGTGGGGATCGGCCCCCATTCTCGGCTGTTCGGCGCCCGACCGGGACTAAGGCACGTGAACGACATGAATTACGAAACGACGATCAGATCGGAGCTGCGGCCCGCCATCGAACCGGCCATCGGCGATGGCGATCTCGGCTCGCGCGGCGGCGGACAGCGCCGCCTGATGATTGTCGCGGCGGTGATCGCGCTCGCACTCGGTCTCGGCTGGTACTTCATGCACAAGTCGCCGGCAGCGACGGATAGTGCGGCTGCCCGCAGTGCGCAGGCCCAGTCGGTCAGCGTCATCACCCCGGGCCGTTCCAGCGTGACGGGATCGATCACCGCGAGCGGCACAATCGCGGCGCGGCGCGAGATGCCGGTCGGTGCTGCAGGCGAAGGCGGTCGCGTCGTCAGCGTGCTCGTCGATGCCGGTGACTGGGTGCAGGCCGGACAGGTTCTGGCCGTGGTCGACCGCGCCGTGCAGGCGCAGCAGATCGCAGGGCAAGCCGCCAACATCGAAGTGCAGCGCGCCAACGCCCGGATCGCGCAGTCGAATCTGGACCGCGCCCTCAAGCTTGTCGAGCGCGGCTTCATCTCGAAGGCCGACGTCGACCGCCTCACCGCCACGCGCGATGCGGCGGTTGCGCAGGTCCGCGTTGCCGCTGCCTCGCTCGAACAGCTCCGTGCCAGTACCGCGCGGCTCAATATCGTCGCCCCGGCGGCCGGCCTCGTGCTCACTCGCGGCGTGGAGCCAGGTCAGATCGTCAGCCCAGGCAGCGGCGTGCTGTTCCGGATTGCGAAGGACGGCCAGCTCGAAATGCAGGCGCGCCTCGCCGAGAACGATCTCGCGCGGCTGGCGGTCGGCCAGTCTGCCGATGTGACGCCGGTCGGCACCGCCAAGGCGTTTACCGGCCAGATCTGGCAGCTTTCCCCGACGATCGACACGCAGACGCGTGAAGGCATCGCGCGCATCGCTCTCGGGTATGATCGCGCGCTGCGTCCGGGCGGCTTTGCCAGTGCGCAGATCCGCAGCGGCTCGGTCACTGCGCCGATGTTGCCGGAATCGGCGATCCTTTCAGATCAGCAGGGTGCGTTCGTCTATGTCGTCGACCAGAACAACAAGGTCTCCCGCCGCGCGGTGAAGACCGGGGACGTCACCGCACAGGGCATCGTCATATCGGAAGGCCTTGCCGGCAACGAACGTGTTGTCCTGCGCGCCGGCGGTTTCCTCAACCCGGGCGATGTCGTGCGCCCGGTTGCTGCCAGCGCCGCCACGCCCACCGGCTCGTGAACCGAGGGCCGCACACATGAATTTCCGCAACATCTCCGCCTGGTCGATCCGCAATCCGGTCGTACCCATCGTCATGTTCCTTGGCCTCACGCTGGCCGGGATTGTGGCGTTCATGGGCATGAAGGTGCAGGACCAGCCGGACATCGAATTCCCGCTGGTCATTGTCACCATCTCCCAGCCGGGCGCGGCGCCGACGGAAATCGAAAACCAGATCACCCAGCGCATCGAATCCGCAGTCCGGACAATCGCGGGCGTCGATACCCTGAGTTCGACGGCGACCGAAGGGTCCAGCCAGACGATGGTCCAGTTCGCCATCGGGACGGACATCAATGCAGCGGTGAACGAGGTCAAGAACGCGGTCGATCAGGTGCGCGGGGATCTGCCCGAAGGCATCCTCGAACCGCAGGTGGTCAAGGCGCAGACCTCGTCCGACGCCATTGCCTACTTTGCCGTCTCCGCCGACGACATGACCATCGAGCAGCTCTCGTGGTTCATCGACGACTCGGTGCGCAAGCGTCTTCTCTCGGTCCCCGGCATGGCGGAAGTCGAGCGCAATGGCGGCGTGAACCGAGAGATCGCCGTCACGCTCGATCCGATGCGGATGAAGGCGCAAGGCGTCACGGCGACGCAGATCAACGCCGCGCTGCGCCAGGTCAATCTCAACGCAGCAGGCGGCCGCGCTGAAGTCGCCGGTTCGCGCCAGGCCGTGCGCGTGCTCGGCAATGCGTCGAGCGCGTTCGAACTTTCGCGCACGCAAATCGGCATTACGAATGGCCGCACCGTCCGCCTGTCCGACGTCGCCGATGTGCGTGACAGCTTCAGCGAAATCACGTCGATCGCCAAGCACGACGGCAAGCCGGTTGTCACCTTCAGCATCGCCCGTGCGCGCGGTCAATCCGACGTCAGCGTCTACGACGATACCGTCAAGGAACTCGCCAAGATCGAGAAGGAGCAGGGCGGCCGCGTCCACTTCATCCAGCTCTTCTCCAGCGTCGGCTACACCAAGGAACAGTACAAGTCCTCGATGTCCGCGATGGTCGAAGGCGCGGTTCTTGCCGTGATCGTGGTGTTCTTCTTCCTGCGCGACTGGCGGGCGACGATCGTCTCGGCGATCGCCATTCCGCTCTCGTCGATCCCGACCTTCTGGCTGATGAGCCTGATCGGTTTCACGCTCAACACGATGTCGCTGCTCGCGCTCGGCCTCGTGGCCGGCGTTCTGGTGGACGATGCGATCGTGGAGATCGAGAACATCGTCCGGCACATGCGCATGGGCAAGTCGGCCTATCAGGCGGCCATTGACGCCGCGGACGAGATCGGCCTCGCGGTTGTCGCCACGACTTTCTCGATTGTCGCGGTGTTCCTGCCCGTGGCATTGATGCCCGGCGTTTCCGGCCAGTTCTTCAAGAACTTCGGCCTCACCGTCGTCATCGCGGTGCTGTTCTCGCTGCTCGTCGCGCGCATGATCACGCCGATGATCGCGGCCTATTTTCTCAAAGCGCACGGGCAGGCCGAACACGGCAACGGGCCGTGGATGCAGCGCTACATGCGCGTGCTCGAATGGTCGCTCGATACCCGCCCGGTGGCTGCGTACCGCGAGCGTTTCCCGCGCCGCTGGTTCCGCGCGCGGCTGCGCGACCACCGCTTGTGGATGATGGGCGTTGCTGTCGGTGCGCTTGCCTTCACGGTGGTGCTGTTCATGGCCATCCCTTCGCAGTTCTTCCCGGAAACCGATGGTGATTTCAGCCGCATCACGATCGAGATGGTGCCTGGAACCACGATCGAGCAGACCGAAAAGAAGGTCGATGAGGTGCTTGCCCTCGTAAAGGACGAGCCGGAAATCGATGTTGCGCTGGAGCGGATCAACGAAGGCAACGGCCGCGTCTTCCTCGAACTGAAGACCGACCGGGCTCGCTCGAGCATCGAATTCGAGCGCGCCCTGACCCCACGCCTGCAGAAAGTCGCCGACGCCCGCGTCAGTTTCATGAACCAGAACGGCGGCGGCCCCGGCGGCGGTTCGGGCCGCGCGATCAGCGTCATGCTCTCCGGCTCCGATCCCGATCTCCTGCAGAAGACCGCGCAGACGCTGGTCGAGCAGATGAGCGGGCTCAAGGAAGTCGTCGCGCCGCGCATCAGTGCGGACCTGCGCCGGCCTGAGATCGTGATCACCCCGCATCTCGATCTCGCGGCATCGCTGGGCGTGACGACCCAGCAGCTGAGCCAGGTCATCCGCATCGCCACGCAGGGCGAAATCGATCAGAACAGTGCCAAGTTCTCGTTGTCGGACCGTCAGGTGCCGATCCGGGTGAAGCTGCCCGTCGCGTCGCGCCGCGATCTGTCGACGCTCGAGAACCTGCCGGTCCCCACCGTCTCGGGCGGCTCGGTCCCGCTTTCGCGCGTCGCCACCATCGGCTTCGGCTCCGGCCCGACGAGCATCCAGCGTTACAACCAGAACCGCCGCGTGTTCATTGGCGCCGACCTGCCGCCGGGTGTGGTCAAGGGCACCGCCGATGCAGCGATCAAGGCGCTGCCGATCATGAAGAACCTGCCGCAGGGCGTTTCCAACGCGCCTGCCGGCGAAGACCGCTGGCAGCAGGAAATGCTGTTCAATTTCATGGTCGCGCTGGCAGCGGGTGTGTTGCTCGTTTTCTCGGTGCTCGTGCTGCTCTACCGCCGCTTTATCTCGCCGCTCGTCAACATGGGCTCGCTGTTCCTCGCGCCGCTCGGCGGTCTGCTGCTGCTGCTTGCTACAGGCCAGGCACTGTCGCTTCCCGTGTTCATCGGTGTCCTGATGCTGTTCGGCATCGTCGCCAAGAACTCGATCCTGCTGATCGACTTCGCGATCGAGGAAATGGCCAAGGGCACGCCCAAGCTCGACGCGATTATCGAAGCCGGGCACAAGCGTGCGCAGCCGATCGTGATGACCACCGTCGCGATGATCGCGGGTATGGTGCCGACGGCTGTCTCGCTCGGCGGCGATGCCGGCTGGCGCGCGCCGATGGGTATTGTCGTGATCGGCGGTCTCGCGCTTTCGACGTTGCTGACGCTGCTGCTGGTTCCTGCGGGCTTCAGCCTCGCAGACGGCCTGGAAAAGCGGGTCGGTCCGTGGATCGGGCGGCGCGTGCTGTCCTACGATCCGCGCGAGGCGGCGCGCGAGCAGCATGCCCATGCGGCGGGTGAAGCCTTCCCGGCGGAGTGATCGCGACGCCAAGGGGATCTTCCGCCCGCCGAGTGGCAGACCTGCCGATGCCGTCAGGAGCGACCGATGGCTGACCCGGCGCGCCGCATGCGGCTGTTTGCCACGGCCCTGTTGCTGCTCATGGCCGCCTTGTTTCTTGCGGCCCGTCAGCTTGAGACGCAGCACGCCGGCTGGGGTTTCCTGCGGGCTTTCGCGGAAGCGGCGATGGTCGGTGGGCTGGCCGATTGGTTCGCGGTGACCGCGCTGTTCCGCCACCCGCTCGGTCTGCCGATCCCCCACACCGCGATCATTCCCGATAACAAGGACCGCATTGCCGATTCGATGGCGGCTTTTCTCAAGGCGAATTTCCTCACGCCACCGGTCGTCGCCCGCCGCCTGCGCGGCCTGAACGCAGCGAATGCTGCAGGCCAGTACCTCGCCAATCCGCGCCCCGGCGAGAGCCGCCTCGGCGCAGGGGCCGCCAGCCTCATTGCCGATGTGCTCGAATCGCTCGATCAGGAAAAGCTCGGCGGCATGGCCAAGGCAGCCCTGCGCAGCCGGATCGAACGGCTGGCACTTGCGCCCCTCCTCGGCAACCTGCTCAGGGCGATGATCGCCGAAGGCCGCCACATGCCGCTGATCGAGGCGCTGATCCGTCGCTCGGCCGAGGCACTCGAGGCCAACGAGGACCTCGTGCGGCGTATCATCCACGACAAGGCGAACACCATCGTGCGCTGGACGGGCCTCGACGGGCGGCTCGCCAACGGCATCCTCGACGGGCTCTACAAGCTGCTCGCCGAGACGGTGGTGATCGAGGACCATCCTCTTCGCCTCAAGATCGAGGAAAGCCTCGAATCGCTTGCCGAGGCGCTCGTCAACGATCCGGCGATGCACGCGCGGGTGGAGGCGATGAAGCGCGACGTCATGGCAAACCCCGCGTTTGCTGCGTGGCTCGATGGCCTGTGGGAACGGGGCCGGGCCCAGTTGCTGGGAGCCGTGCGCTCCGGCGGCAGCGGGGGCGGCAGTGACCGGATCGGCGCATCGCTGGCGGAGCTCGGCCGTGCGCTCCAGCACGATGCTCGGCTGCAACTGCTGGTGAACCGCTTCGCCCGCCGCACGCTGGTCGGCGTTGCCACGCGCCATGGCGGTGAGATCGTCCGGCTCGTCTCCGAAACGGTACGCCGTTGGGATGCCCGCACGGTGACGGACCGCATCGAAGGCGCGGTCGGGCGTGACCTCCAGTTCATCCGCATCAACGGCACCTTGGTCGGCGGACTTGTCGGCGTGGCGATCCACGCGGTAGACGTCGCGCTATGAACGGCCCCGAACTCTCGACGCAGCGCCTCGACCTCTGGCGCCCGGCGGCGCGCGATCATGCCGCGCTGGTCGATCTGCTGGCGGATGACGAGGTTCGCCGCCACCTCGGCAACCGCCCGACCGATCCTGTCGAGGAATTCAACCGGCTCTGCCGCAATGCCGGGTCATGGGCGCTATACGGCTACGGTACGTTCGTTTGCCGCGCGCAGGGCACCGATGACGTGCTGGGCATTTGCGGCGTATTCCACTCATGGCGCGGCTTCGGTCAGGGTCTTGATGACACACCGGAGATCGGCTGGATCTTCGCGCGCAAGACTTGGGGCCAAGGCATCGCGACCGAAGCCGCCCGCGCCGCGCTGGGGTGGTTCGACGCCGCCTTCCCGGGACGGCGCGTCGCCTGCATGATCAACGATACCAACCTGCCGTCGCTTGCCGTCGCGGACAAGCTCGGCTTCGTGCGCTATGGCGCAGAAGCGGACCACGGCGCGCAACTCATCTTGCTGGAACGCTTGCCCTAACCGACGAAGGCGCGCTCGATCACATACTCACCGGGGTGCGAGTTCGCGCCCTCGGTAAACCCGAAACCCTCGAGCATCGCGGCGACTTCCTTGATCATGGTCATCGATCCGCAGAGCATCACGCGGTCGTGTACGGGATCGAAGTTCTTCGGATCGCCGAGCGAGCCCTGGAACAGCGTACCATCCAGCATCAGCCCCTCGATGCGCTTGTTGGTGTGGAAGGGTTCGCGCGTCACGGTCGGGATATAGGTCAGCCGTTCCGCCGCGTATTCGCCCACCAGCGGATCATCCGCCAGCCGCGCTTCCAGCATGTCGCGGTAGGCAAGGTCCGATACGCCGCGCACCGAATGGACCACCGCGATCTGTTCGAACCGGTCGTAGATATCGGGATCGCGGATCAGCGACATCCACGGCGCGAGGCCCGTACCGGTGCCGAGCAGAAACAAGCGGCGTCCCGGCAGCAGCGCATCGGCCACCAGCGTGCCGGTCGGCTTGCGGCCAAGGAAGATCTGGTCGCCTTCCTTGATCTTCTGCAGCCGTGACGTCAGCGGGCCGTCCGGCACCTTGATCGAGAGGAACTCCAGCACTTCGTCATAGGCGGGCGAAGCCATCGAATAGGCGCGCAGCAGCGGGCGACCGTTGTCCCCCATGAGGCCGATCATCACGAACTCGCCCGAGCGGAAGCGGAAGCTCGGCGGGCGGGTGATCGTGAACGAGAACAGGAACTCGTTCCAGTGGCGCACCGAGACGACCGTCTCGACCGAAAGGCTGGCAGTGGGTTCCAT
This sequence comes from Novosphingobium sp. AAP93, assembly GCF_001296055.1. Classification (NCBI taxonomy): domain Bacteria; kingdom Pseudomonadati; phylum Pseudomonadota; class Alphaproteobacteria; order Sphingomonadales; family Sphingomonadaceae; genus Novosphingobium; species Novosphingobium sp. AAP93. The sequence continues at coordinate 15,690 of NZ_LJHZ01000080.1, read as the reverse complement.
GGGAAACTGGTCGGGCATGCGGCGGCCCTCCGTGGTGGGCAGCGGCGCTGCCGGATGGGTGACAATCCGTCTTTACAGAAAGAGTGTCAAATCGATCTCACACATGACCCGAAGGGGCAGGCGCGAGGCGGCGTGGGTGTCAGTGGCCCGCCGGATCGGGCACGAAAGCCGGAGGCGCGGCCTCGCTGGCAAAGCGCCAGGCGGAGAGATAGGCCAGCTTCACGATCTTCGTCATCTTGGGGTAGTTGATCCGGTCTGCGGTATCGGTGGTGTGGTGGTAATCGGGATGGAAGCCGGTGTTGAACCACATCGCCGGCACGTCCTTCAGAACGAAGGGAAACTGGTCGCTGCGGAAGAACACGTTCAGCGCGTTCTCGTGGTCGAAGCGGTCGTCGAGATCGAGCCCGATGCTGCGGTTGGCTGCCTGCACAGCTCGATTGAAATCGGGGCTGTAGGTCGCGCCGATCAGGTTGAGCCGGTTGGTCGTGTCCTTCGGGATCTCGATAAGACCCGTGGTCTGGTCGCTTGCTTCCTCGTTGCGCCCGATCATGTCGAAATTGATCATCGCGCGAGTCGTCGCGAGCGGGCGCAGCGGGTGCATCGCCATGTAGTAGCTGCCAAGCAGCCCGCGCTCTTCCGCCGCGAACACCGTGAACAGGATCGAGCGCTTCGGTTTCACCGGATTGGCCATGAAGGCCCGCGCCAGCGCCACGACGCCCACCGTGCCCGAACCGTTGTCGTCCGCGCCGTGCCAGATCTCCGGTCCCCCATTGCCTGTGGTGCTTCCATCGTGATCGTGGTGCGCGCTGATGATCACCGTTTCGGGCGCCAGCGCCGGGTCCGAACCCGGCAGCAGGCCGACGACATTGGCCGACACGCCGCGCGTGCGTGAGGTATTCTCGAGGTGGAGCGCCACGGAGGTTTCGGCCAGCGCGCGCGATTGCGGCGCGAGGCCGGTGTCGATCGCGCTCTGCAGCGCCTGCGGGGTCATGCCCGCCTTTGCGAGCAGCGCGGCGCCGACGGCATCGGAAACGGTCAGCACCGGAATGCGGAGTTCATCATCGGGCAGCGCCTGGCCCGGCAGCGGGGGCACGCGCCTGGCGCTGCCGCCGATGCGGTTGACGCGCTCGAGGTTGGAGGGATGCTTGCGGTTCGGCTCGGCCACCACCAGCACCGCCAGCGCCCCGTGCGCCTGTGCGTTGAGCGCCTTCACGCGGTTGGTGGCATGGCGCGTGTTGCCGGTCCCGTTGAAGCGCGAGGCGGGGTCGTTCTCCTGCGGCTCGTGCTCGAACACGAGAACGACTTTCCCGCGCACATCGAGGCCCTTGTAGTCGTCATAACCGACGCCGGGCGCGGTAATGCCGTACCCCGCGAAGACGAGCGGGGCCGTCAGGTCCACGTCGTCGCGATAGCCGCCGAGCACGTCGGGCGCCTTCCAGCTCTGCTCGGCGGCGCCGATCCGCAGCGTCAGGCCGTTCGCGGCCGGGTTCGGGCGATACTCGACCAGCGGCACGATCTGGTACCAGCTCGGCGCGCCTTTCGCGTCGGTGGCGCCGGGCTGGAGACCGGCCTTGGCGAACTCGGCGGCGATCCACTGCACGGCGGCGTCATCACCTGGCTGGAGCGACATGCGGCCAAGCAAGGCGTCGGAGGCGAGGAAGGTCAGGTCGGCGCGCAGGTCTGCTTCGCGGATCTGATCGAAGCCGGGCTTCTGCAAGGTCGGAACGGGCGTCGGCTTCACGCCCTCGGCATGGGCCGCGGCAGACAACGCCACCATTCCAAGGGCCACACCCCAGACCGCCTTGCGCATCGCCATCCTCCCCCAGGCAAGGCCGGGGGCTTAGGTTCCGCAATGCGGCATTGTCCATTGGCCCTTGGGGGACTCGCGCTGAATCCCCCGCAGGCTTGCACAATGGACACAGGACAGCGTGGGAGTCAGTTCCCCGCGTCGATCAGCGCCTGCACCTTCTGGTAGAACGCCTCGCGCGCATCACCTTCGGGGCCTTTGGTGGCGCGGGTCCAGTCGGCATTGCTGGCGATCACCAGCCGCCGCTTGGGATCGATGAAAATGCCCTGCCCGAAGATGCCCTGGGCCGCGACCGAGCCGTCGTCATAGGTCCACCACTGGTAGCCATAGCCCTTGCCCGGCTCGCCGATGTCCTTCTGCTTGTGGATCGCGGCCGCAAACCAGTCCGTCGGCACGATCTGCTGCCCGCCCGCATTCCCGTTGGCGAGCACGAACAGTCCCATCCGCGCAAAGTCGCGCGTCGCGGCCTGCAGGCAACACCCGGCGATCTCGTGCCCGGTCTTGCCGAGCAGCCATGTCGCCTTGGCTTCCATGCCTGCCGGCTTCCAGATCTTCTCCTCGAGGTACTGCGCCAGCGGCTTCTTCGTGGCCGACGAGACCAGCACGCCGATCAGGTTGGTCTCGCCCGTGTTGTAGTGCCACACCGTGCCCGGCGGATGCGCGCGGGGGAGCTTGCGCATATAGCTCACCGTCGCGTCCATTCCCTTTTCGGGTTCTGCATTGTTGAACATCGCGACGTCGGCCTTGGGATCCTCGTAATCCTCGTTCCAGCGCACCCCGGAACTCATCGTGAGCAGCTGCGCCACGCTGACGTCGTCATAGGCCGAGCCCTTGAGGTCCGGGATGTACTGGCTGACCTTGTCATCAAGGCTCTTGATATAGCCATCCTTGATCGCTGCACCGACCAGCGTGGAAGTGAACGACTTCGCCACCGAGAAGCTCGTCCACCGCCCCTTGGCATCGAAGCCGAGCCCGTAGCGCTCCAGCCGGACCTTGCCGTCCTGCACGATCACCAACCCCGCCGCGCGCTGGCTCGCCATATAGGCGTCGATCCCGGGCACATTCAGCGGCTTGCCGGGCGACAGCGGCAGCGGATGATCCGAAGGCGCGATCTCGCGCGCCTCCGCCAGCACCGGCAGCCGGTCCATCGCCCGGAACGCCGCATCGCGCTGCGGGATCGTCCACATCAGCACATCGCGGTTGGTCGGCATGGCCGCGAGCAGTCCCCTCGTCTCCGCATCGAGGCTGGCGTACCAGCCAAGGCCGCCAAGCCCGGCGAGTGCCACCGCGCCGAGAGCCCATGTCCACTTCTGCATCCCTTCCCCCTTGTGTGCTTTGGTTTCAGGGGGAAACTACCGATCCGGAGGCATCTGTCCATGGGCTTGGCGCTTAGGCTGCGGCGTCAGGGCATCGTCCCATAGGCGGCACCCGACCCGGTGAAGCCGACATAGACAACCCCGAAGGTCCGCTTGTCGCCATCGATGGTCGAGACGGTGTCAAGGCTCTGGTTCGGATAGCCCATACCCTGCCATGTCGCGCCATTGTCGGCCGAGCGCCAGATGCCATACTGATCGTTGACGCTCCCCGCGACGTAGATCGCCGCAGGCCCGTCGGCGTTGCGCGGCGCGCCAAACCCGATCGCATGGACCTTGCTGACGGATGCGACCGGCAGCCAGGTCCGCCCGCCGTCCTCGGAGCGCATCAGCGGAATATCCGGATCGCCGTCCAGCTTGCCGGGCGTGAAGAACAGATTGCCGGTCCGGCCCGGCATGGCGACCAGTTTCGCGTTCCAGATAGCCCAGTCTGTAAGCTTGCCCTTGAAGACCTGCTCCCACGTTCGGCCACCATCGTTGGATCGCCACACGCCGGCGTTTTTGCCCGGGGCGTAGGTCGTGGTGTTGAAGGAGGTGTTGACGACATAGAAGCGGTTGCTCACGACCCGGTCGGCAGCAAGGATCTTGCGGTTGAGAAAGAAGCCCCCATTCCAACCTGCCGATTCGCCCGGATCGGGTGGCGGGAAACTGGCAAAAGTCCAGGTCTTGCCGAAGTCTCCGGTTGTGGCGGGAACGCCATCGCCCGCCGGCATCCATACAATTCGGCTCGTGTTTGCTGAAACCGCTATGCTGCCGAAGGCGAAGCGATAATCGTCAGCGGGGTTCGACCCCGGCGGCGTCGGCTGGGTGGGAAAGCGCACCCACGAACGGCCACCGTTGAGCGAATAGCCTGACTGGATGTTGAGCCCGTCCCCGCCGCAACAGAACCGGTGGTCCGAGACCGCTGCGGCGAGAAATCCGGTGCGATAGGCACTGGCATCGACGTCCCACGCCGAATTGAAGCGACGGGTTGGCCCGCGCCGTGCTGCGAACACGTCGGGTTTGTCCTTGTAGAACAGGCCTTGATCCCACGCCGCGACCACCGGTGCGCCTCCGGGCGGGGCGACGATATCATTCACCACCAGCTGTTCGATGCCGCGGCTTTCCGCGAGCCATCTGATTCCGGTGTCGGTGTCCGCAACGTCCGCTTTCCACACCCCGAAACCCTGCCCGACCCATAGCCGACCTTTCCTGAGGGGGTCGAAACGCACATCTGACGTGGTGAAGAACGCATTGTCCGTCCAGGCGATCCACGGCACGTCGCGCGGTGCCGCCAGGGCATTGGGATAGGCGAGCTTGGTCCAGCTGGCGCCGCCATCAAGGCTGCGGGCTGCCTCGCCCCCGCCGCTGAAAGCATAGATGCGGTTCGCCGAGGTGGGGTCCACCGTCACGGCCCGGGCATTGACCGTCGCGCCGAGATCGCGCCAGCCCGAGCCTTCACGGCGCCAGACTTTGCCGCTTTCCTCGTCGGTCACGAGCAGCCGTCCCCCAAGGTCGACATCGCCGCGCGCGAGGTAGCTGGGCGAGGCGTTGCCGTTTGCGATCTGCTGCCAGCTGGCGCCGCCATCTCGCGATTGCCAGATACCGTTCTTCCAGGAGCCGGCGTAGATGATCCGCGTAAGGCCGGCGCTCGCCCCGCTCCTCTCATCGAACAGGATGGAAATGCCCGCGCCTGCATCGGTCACCTTGCCTTCGGCGTTTCTGGCGTGGAAGCCCACAGGAACAGCGGCGATGGTGGTCCATGTCGCGCCGCCATCGACCGAGCGGCGCAGGCCGTCGTCGCGTGTCCCGACATAGACGACGTCCGGGTTCACCGGGTCGACCGCGACCTTGTAGCTGATGTCCCGGTAGCTGTCGTTGGCGTTGCTTGCGGCTGTGCCGAACCCGGCCAGCCGCGTGAAGCTCACGCCCTTGTCATCGCTGCGGTAGAGCCGGTCGTTGAAGAACAGGTAGACGCGGTTGGCGTCGCTCGGTGCGAACACCGCATCGACCGCGCCGACCCCGGTGACATGGCGGTCCTCCACCGGCATCGATGCCGTCGTGACAAGCTGCGCCCAGGCATTGCCGCGCCAGATATAGGCACCGTAGGTGTCGGTGCGGACGATGCGGTCGATGCCGTTGGGGTGAAGGTTGATCCCGACGATGTAGCCGCCGCCGCCGATAGCGAGCGGCTTCCACACCGCATTCGCCGGAGATGTCTGCACAGTTTGGGCGGCGGCAGGTGCCGCATACCCGGAAGCGCACAAGGCGACCGCCGCCGCCATGAGCCCAAAGCCCGCATATCGCATGAATTTTCTCCATCGACAGGTCCCCGTACCCGCGCCGGGACGATCAGACGTTGTCATGGATCAAGCTATTACTGCGTGCTTAAGACAAGTCTGCTGAGACTTGTTAAACTGATATTAGGCGTAATCTGGATCTATTTCTACCGTTAGATACTTGAACATGAACCATCGGCATAGAAAAAGGGCCGGAAGGTTTCCCCTCCGGCCCCGTTTTCTTCCGTAACTGCCTGAGGGCGCGGACTTAGAAGTCCATGCCGCCCATGCCGCCCATGCCGCCACCCATCGGAGGCATCGCGGGCTTGTCTTCCGGCTTCTCGATGATCGCGGCTTCCGTCGTGATCAGCAGGCCGGCGACCGAGGCAGCGTCCTGCAGCGCGGTGCGCACGACCTTGGTCGGGTCGATGACGCCGGCGGCCTTCAGGTTCTCGTAGGTGTCGGTCGCGGCGTTGAAGCCCTGGGTCTCGTCGCCTTCGCGCAGCAGGTTGCCCGAAACGACCGCGCCGTCGTGGCCGGCGTTCGCGGCGATCTGGCGAACCGGAGCCATGATCGCCTTGCGGACGATGTCGATGCCCTTGGTCTGGTCGTCGTTGGCGCCCTTGAGGCCGGTGAGGACCTTGGTCGCGTAGAGCAGAGCGGTACCGCCGCCGGGGACGATGCCTTCCTCGACCGCAGCGCGGGTGGCGTGAAGCGCGTCGTCAACGCGGTCCTTGCGCTCCTTGACTTCGACTTCCGAAGCGCCGCCGACCTTGATCACGGCCACGCCGCCAGCAAGCTTGGCAAGGCGCTCCTGCAGCTTCTCGCGGTCGTAGTCGCTGGTGGTGACTTCGATCTGGGCGCGGATCTGCTCGACGCGGGCCTTGATCTCGTCGGCCGAACCGGCGCCGTCGACGATCGTGGTGTTGTCCTTGTCGATGGTGACCTTCTTGGCCTGGCCGAGCATCGGGAGCGTGACGCTCTCGAGCTTGATGCCGAGGTCTTCGGAGATCATTTCGCCGGCGGTCAGCGTGGCGATGTCGCCCAGCATGGCCTTGCGGCGATCACCGAAGCCCGGAGCCTTGACCGCAGCAACCTTGAGGCCGCCGCGCAGCTTGTTGACGACGAGCGTGGCGAGCGCCTCACCCTCGATGTCCTCGGCGATGATGAGGAGCGGACGGCCCGTCTGCACCACGGCCTCGAGCACCGGCAGCATCGCCTGGAGCGACGAGAGCTTCTTCTCGTGGATGAGGATGTAGGGGCTGTCGAGCTCGACGGTCATCTTGTCCGGGTTGGTGATGAAGTACGGCGAGAGGTAGCCGCGGTCGAACTGCATGCCTTCGACGACATCGAGTTCGAACTCGAGGCCCTTGGCTTCCTCGACGGTGATCACGCCTTCCTTGCCGACCTTGTCCATCGCTTCGGCGATCTTCTGGCCGACTTCGACATCGCCGTTGGCCGAGATGATGCCGACCTGCGCGATTTCAGCAGACCCTGCGACCGGGGTCGAACGGCCCTTGAGGTCTTCGACGACCTTCGAGACGGCGAGGTCGATGCCGCGCTTGAGGTCCATCGGATTCATGCCCGCGGCAACCGCGGTCATGCCTTCGCGCACGATCGCCTGGGCGAGCACGGTCGCGGTGGTGGTGCCGTCACCTGCGAGGTCGTTGGTCTTCGAGGCCACCTCGCGCAGCATCTGCGCGCCCATGTTCTCGAACTTGTCCTTGAGCTCGATTTCCTTGGCGACCGAAACACCGTCCTTGGTGATGCGGGGCGCGCCGAAGCTCTTGTCGATCACGACGTTGCGGCCCTTGGGGCCCAGCGTGACCTTGACGGCGTCAGCGAGGATGTCGACGCCGCGCAGAATGCGTTCGCGGGCGTCGCGGCCGAACTTTACGTCCTTGGCAGCCATGATGGTTTCCTTTGAATAAGAAGAAGGTGGGGAAGAAGGCTGGCTGAAATCAGCCGATCACGCCGAGGATGTCGGCTTCCTTCATGATCAGCAGGTCTTCGCCGCCGACCTTGACTTCGGTGCCCGACCACTTGCCGAACAGGACGCGGTCACCGACCTTGACGTCGAGCGGGGTGACGGTGCCGTTCTCGGCACGGGCGCCCGAACCGATCGCCACGATTTCGCCCTCGGCGGGCTTTTCCTTGGCGCTGTCGGGGATGATGATGCCGCCGGCGGTCTTTTCCTCGGCTTCGACACGGCGCACGAGCACGCGGTCGTGCAGCGGACGGAAGGTCATGGGTATCTCCCTTGTTCCATGATACTGAAATGGCACTTGGCACTCTCGGGAGGAGAGTGCCAGCGCCGCGGATATGGGTGGGGGGCGAAGGGGCGTCAACCTCCCCACGCAAGATTCTTTAGGCGGGGAGGAGTCCCAGCCGGGCACGGCGGTACCAGCGCGAGAGGAGCAGCGCGGCGACCACGACGAGTCCGACGGCAAGCCCGATCCACACACCCAGGCCCTGCAGCGGCGTCATCAGGCCCAGCCACAGCGCGGTGCCGATGCCCGGGATCCAGTAGCCGAACAGGGCTATACCCATCGGCACGCGCGTGTCCTGCAGGCCCCGTAGCAGCGCTGCACCGACAGCCTGCGCGCCGTCGAAGATCTGGAACGCCGCAGCGACCACCATGTACTGCGTCGCCAGCTGGACGAGCCGTGCGTTGGCGGGATCTGCCGGGTCGATGTAGGCGGCAAGGATCAGGTTGGGGAACACCAGCATCAGCGTCGCCATCGCGGCCATGAAGCCGATGCCGAGGACAAGCGCGACCTGCCCCGCACGAGTGATCGCGGTTTTGTCGCGCGCGCCATAGGCAAGGCCGACGCGGATCGTCGCCGCCTGCGCGATGCCGAATGGCACCTGGAAGGTGAACGCGGCGAACTGCAGCGCGACGGTGTGCGCGGCAAGCTCCACTTCGCCGATGCGGCCCATCAGGAACGCCGCACCGTTGAACATGCCTGCTTCGGCAATGATCGTCGCGGTGATGGGGATGCCGATGCGCAGCACGTCGACAAAGCGCGCCCAGTCGGGCCGCCACCAGCGTCCCCCGAAGCGGTAGCGCCGCAGCCGCCGGTCTCTGCGGATCACCACGATATAGGACGCGAGCATGAACAGCCCGGTCACGATGCTCGATATGGCCGAGCCGGTGAGGCCGAGCGCGGGCATGCCGAAGTGGCCGAACACGAACGTGTAGTTGCCCAGCGCGTTGACGCCCACCGCCAGTCCGTTGATCGCGGTGCCGATCATCGGGCGGCCGAGGGTCGAGACGACCGTGCGCAAGAGCGCCGAAAGCACGGCAGGGATCATCGCCCACATCAGCACGCTGAGGAATGGCACGGCGAGCGCGATGACATCTTCGCTCTGCCCGGTGAGCCGCATGATCGGGCCCCCCAGGATGCAGATGCCCATCGCTCCTGCACCGGCGATGACACCTGCCCAACCGGCCATGCGCGCGGTGCGGCGCACTTCGCGCACGGCATGTTTGCGCGCACCGATCTCGGCAGCGATCAGCGGCGAGGCCGCGCCGACCAGGCCGGTCAGGCTCCAGATGAGGAGACCGAACAGCGAGACCGAGAGCGCCGAGGCCGCGAGCGCGACGGGGCCAAGCCGCGCGACAAAAATGACATCGACCGCCCAAACCGCCATCTGCAGCAGGTTCGCGCCCACCAGCGGCGCGGCAAGGTGCAGCGTCGCGCGCCATTCATCGCGCCAGCGGGTGGGTGGGTTCTCGAACATGCCGGGGCCATAGGCGGGGAACGCCGAAACGGGAAGGGCAGACCTATCGGACTGTCCGTCAGGCCCAGTCGATGGTCAGACCTTGCGCCGCCCGAACGCCGGTCTCGCCGGCTGTGCCGGTGCTTCCGGCTCCGCCGTTTTGGCTTCGGCGGGCTCAGGTTGCTGGCTGCGATTGGCCATGTAGCGGGCAATCATCGCATCGGGATCGAAATCGGGATCGGATGCGGCCTCGTCGTCATCCCAGCGCGACGCACCCGGCTTGCGCGGAGCGGCTGCGCTCGCCTGCCCGGCCATGAAGCGGACCAGCTTGAACAGCAACGGCACGCAGAACAGCAGGCCGACCACGGTCAGGCCGAACTTGGTCGAGACGAAATCGCGGTTCTGGCTCAGGCTGAGAAACCCGTACTGCGCGTCGACCGAATTGAAGTAGTAGACCATGCCGAAGCAGTAGCCGACCGGGATCAGCATCCCGATCCAGCTCAGTGAAAATCCGCCGCCCGATTGCCGCTTTGCCATGAACGTCCGCCTCGAAGCCGATCCTTCAAGCCGCGATACCTCCGGGACATTCAAGAAAGCCTAAACCGCCGGTCACCTGAACGAAAAAGGGCGGACCTTGCGGCCCGCCCCGTTCGTGCATTGCGGCAGATTTTCACTGCCACAGCGCAATTCGAGATTACTTGATCTCGACGGTGCCGCCAGCGGCTTCGATCTTGGCCTTGATGTCTTCGGCTTCGGCCTTGTTGACACCTTCCTTGATCGCCTTCGGAGCGGCTTCGACCAGCGCCTTGGCTTCGGTCAGGCCCAGCGCGGTGATCGCGCGGACTTCCTTGATGACCTGGATCTTCTTGCCGCCGTCGCCGGTCAGGATGACGTCGAATTCGGTCTTCTCTTCGACCGGAGCAGCAGCTTCGCCGCCGCCAGCGGGCGCAGCAACGGCAACGGCAGCAGCGGCGCTGACGCCCCATGCTTCTTCGAGGGCCTTGGCGAGGTCAGCGGCTTCGAGAACGGTGAGCTTCGAAAGTTCGGCAACGAGGTTGGCGATATCAGCCATGATGTTTCACTCCTGAATAAGTTTGCCCAGAGGCGGAAATGCATGGGCGAATGATTGGAAAACCAGTCGGGAATTGCAGTCGCGCTTACGCGGCGTCCTTCTCGGCGTAGGCAGCGAAGACGCGGGCCAGCTTGGCCGCCGGAGCGGTCGAGAGCTGGGCGATCTTGGTCGCCGGAGCCTGAATGAGGCCGATGAGCTTGGCGCGCATCTCGTCGAGCGAGGGCATCGTGGCGAGCGCCTTGATACCATCGGCGTTGAGAACGACGCTGCCCATTGCACCGCCAACGATTTCGAGCTTGTCGTTGGTCTTGGCGAATTCGACGACGACCTTGGCGGCCGCAACCGGATCCGCCGAGGCGGCAATGCCGGTGGGACCGGTGAAGAGGTCAGTCATGCCCTCGTACGCGGTGCCCTTGGCGGCAATCTTGGCCAGACTGTTCTTCGCAACCTTGAACGAAGCGCCCGCCTCGCGGACCTTGATGCGCAGGGCGGTGGACTGGGCCACCGTCATGCCGAGGTTGCGGGTGATGACCACCGCGCCGGCCTCGTTGAACACCTCGGTCAGGAAGGCGACCGATTCGGCTTTCTGCGAACGATCCATGCCATACTCCTTCACAAATGGCCGACCGAGGCGAACCCCGGACAACCGGCTACGTTTGTCCATGGCACCGAAGGCACCACGGGCGAGTCCGCTGAGGGGGGAAGGAGTGTGCGGCAAAACCGCACGTTTGGCTGGCGTTCCGCACGGGAGCGGACCATCAGGCCGGGGCGTTTGTGGCGCCCGAGATCTCTTTTCCCCGTCTAGGCTGGAAATTAAGCGGGAAGCCCGCACCAGCTGTCTCGGACGGATGATCCGCCGGGCAAGCCCCGCGGGTCGGGCGGCCCATTGGCGGAAGTGGGGCGAAGAGTCAAGCAAGGGCGGCGAAACCGACGCAAGGCGGGGCCGTCTCGATTGACAGAGCGCCCCTATGCACCTATCTGCCGCGTCCCACCCGCCACTTCGAGCAAGGCCGTCCCATACGCGGGGGAAGGCTCAGGAAGGAAGCGGCTCGGGTTTCGTCTGACGCGATGATGCCAATTGCCACCGGGAATCCGCTTGGAATCCATGGGTGGTGCTTGGCGTTTCGTGTTCAGCCGCCACACGCCGCGTGTGGTTTCCGCCGGGTGTCCTGCCCGGCACGCAATGACAAGAGGCTGATCCTTTCATGGCAACCAAGGCAACTCCTTCGGCCAAGCCGGCCCGCGCCGGTCTGAAGAAGCGCATCCGCAAGATCTTCGGCGACATCCACGAAGTGGTACAGATGCCGAACCTGATCGAGGTCCAGCGCGAAAGCTACGAGCAGTTCCTGCGCTCCGATCCGACGACCGGCTACGTCTCGGGCCTCGAAAAGACGCTGCGCTCGGTCTTCCCGATCCAGGATTTCGCCGGCACCGCCAGTCTCGATATCAAGGAGCGCGACGGCTATGTGCTCGAGGCGCCGAAGTACGACGTCAACGAGTGCCGCCAGCGCGGGATCACGTATGCCGCGCCGATGAAGGTCACGCTCAAGCTGGCGACCTTCGAGGTCGACAGCGAGACCGAGACCAAGAGCCTCATCGATATCAAGGAGCAGGACGTCTACATGGGCGACATCCCGCTCATGACCGACAACGGCACCTTCATCATCAACGGGACCGAGCGCGTCATCGTCAGCCAGATGCACCGTTCGCCGGGCGTCCTGTTCGACCATGACCGCGGCAAGACGCACTCCTCGGGCAAGTACCTGTTCGCCGCGCGCGTCATTCCCTATCGCGGTTCGTGGCTCGATTTCGAGTTCGACGCCAAGGACATCGTCAACGTCCGCATCGACCGCAAGCGCAAGCTGCCGGTCACCGCGCTGCTTTATGCGCTCGGCCTCAACGGCGAGCAGATACTCGACTTCTTCTACGACAAGGTGAGCTGGGCGCGTGCCGAGGGCGGCTGGAAGGTGCCCTTCGTGCTCGACCAGTGGCGCGGCGCGAAGCCGGCGTTCGACATCGTCGATGCCGCTTCGGGCGAAGTCGTGTTCCCCGCCGGCACCAAGATTTCCCCTCGCGCTGCCAACAAGGCGGCCAAGGACGGTCTTGCCAACCTGCTGATCCCGACCGAGGAAATCTTCGGCCGCTATGCCGCCAAGGACCTCATCGACGAGAGCACCGGCCGCATCTGGATCGAGGCGGGCGACGAAGTGTCCCCTGAGAACCTCGAAGTGCTCGACCGTGCCGGTGTCGACGTGCTCGAACTGCTCGACATCGACCACGTGAACACGGGTCCGTGGATCCGCAATACGATGAAGGCCGACAAGGCCGAGGACCGCGACCAGGCGCTCTCGGACATCTACCGCGTCATGCGCCCCGGCGAACCGCCGACGCGCGAGACGGCCGAAGCGCTGTTCGACGGCCTGTTCTTCGATCCGGACCGCTACGACCTTTCGGCGGTGGGCCGCGTCAAGCTCAACATGCGTCTCGGCCTCGATTGCCCGGACACCATCACCACGCTGCGCACCGAGGATATCCTCGCCGTGGTCAAGGAACTGGTGAACCTCAAGGACGGCAAGGGCGAGGTTGACGATATCGACAACCTCGGCAACCGCCGCGTCCGTTCAGTGGACGAACTGCTCGAGAACCAGTACCGCGTCGGCCTGCTGCGCATGGAACGCGCGGTAAAGGAGCGCATGAGCTCGGTCGACGTCTCGACCGTGATGCCGAACGACCTCATCAACGCGAAGCCCGCCGTGGCCGCGGTGCGCGAGTTCTTCGGTTCCTCGCAGCTCTCGCAGTTCATGGACCAGACCAACCCGCTCTCGGAAGTCACCCACAAGCGCCGCGTTTCGGCGCTCGGGCCGGGCGGCCTCACCCGCGAGCGCGCCGGCTTCGAAGTGCGCGACGTGCACCCGACGCACTATGGCCGCATCTGCCCGATCGAGACGCCGGAAGGCCCGAACATCGGCCTGATCAACTCGCTTTCGACCTTCGCCCGCGTCAACAAGTACGGCTTCATCGAGACGCCGTACCGCAAGATCATCGACGGCAAGGTCACCGGCGAGGTGATCTACCTCTCGGCGATGGAAGAGCAGAAGCACACCGTGGCGCAGGCCTCGGCCGAACTTAACGCGGACGGCTCGTTCGCCGAAGAGCTCGTCTCGGCGCGGCAGAACGGTGAATTCGTGATGGCCCCGCGCGAGCAGATCACGCTGATGGACGTTTCGCCCAAGCAGCTCGTCTCGGTCGCCGCCTCGCTCATTCCGTTCCTCGAAAACGACGACGCCAACCGCGCGCTGATGGGCTCGAACATGCAGCGCCAGGCGGTGCCGCTGGTCAAGGCCGATGCGCCGTTCGTGGGCACCGGCATGGAAGAGACCGTGGCGCGCGATTCGGGCGCCGCGATCTCGGCGCTGCGCGCGGGTGTGGTCGATCAGGTCGACGCGACCCGTATCGTGATCCGCGCCTCGGGCGATATCGAACCCGGCCAGTCGGGCGTCGACATCTACCGCCTGCAGAAGTTCGAGCGCTCGAACCAGTCGACCTGCATCAACCAGCGTCCGCTGGTGAAGGTGGGCGATCTGATCGAAAAGGGCGCCATCATTGCCGACGGTCCCTCGACCGAGTTCGGCGAACTCGCGCTTGGCCGCAACGTGCTCGTCGCGTTCATGCCGTGGAACGGGTACAACTACGAAGACTCGATCCTGATCAGCGAACGCATCGTCAAGGAAGACGTCTTCACCTCGATCCACATCGAGGAGTTCGAAGTCATGGCCCGCGATACCAAGCTCGGGCCGGAAGACATCACCCGCGACATCCCGAACGTCGGCGAAGAGGCCCTCCGCAACCTCGACGAGGCGGGCATCGTCTACATCGGCGCCGAAGTGCACCCGGGTGACATCCTCGTCGGCAAGATCACGCCGAAGGGCGAAAGCCCGATGACGCCGGAAGAAAAGCTCCTCCGCGCGATCTTCGGCGAAAAGGCGAGCGACGTGCGCGACACCTCGCTGCGCCTGCCGCCGGGCGTTTCGGGCACGATCGTCGACGTGCGCGTGTTCAACCGCCACGGCATCGAGATCGACGACCGTACCCGCGCGATCCAGAACGAGGAAATCGAACGCCTCGCCAAGGACCGCGAGGACGAGCGCGCGATCCTCAACCGCGCCACGTTCAACCGCCTGCGCGAAATGCTCCTGGGCCAGGTCTCGGCGGCAGCCCCGAAGGGCGTCAAGAAGGGCGAGGAAATCACCGAGCAGGTGCTCGCCGATGTCGAGCGCCACGAGTGGTGGAAGTTCGCGCTTGCCGACGATGCGCGCCAGCAGCAGCTGGAAGCGGTCAAGGCGCAGTACGACACCGCGGTGAAGGCGATCCAGGAGAAGTTCGAGGACCGCAAGGAAAAGCTCGAGCGCGGTGACGAACTGGCGCCCGGCGTGCTCAAGATGGTCAAGGTCTTCGTCGCGGTGAAGCGCAAGCTGCAGCCGGGCGACAAGATGGCCGGCCGTCACGGCAACAAGGGCATCATCAGCCGCATCCTGCCGCAGGAAGACATGCCGTTCCTCGAGGACGGCACCCCGGTCGATTTCGTGCTCAACCCGCTGGGCGTGCCGTCGCGCATGAACGTCGGGCAGATCTTCGAAACGCACCTCGGCTGGGCCGCGCGCGGCCTTGGCAAGCGGATCGGCGCGGCGCTCGATGCCTGGCGCGAAGCCAACCCGAACCCCGAAGCCGGTTCGCCGCCCGAAGCGGTGCGCGAACTGCTCACCGAGATCTACGGCGACAACTACAGCGCCGAGATCGCTGCGCGTACCGACGAGCAGATCATCGACTTCGCCCAGTCGGTCCGCGCAGGCGTGCCGATGGGCTCGCCGGTGTTCGACGGCGCGGTCGAGAAGGACGTGACCGACATGCTGCGTCTGGCCGGCCTCGATGAATCGGGCCAGGTCACGCTCTATGACGGTCGCACCGGCGAGGCGTTCGACCGCAAGGTCACGGTGGGCATGAAGTACGTGCTCAAGCTCCACCACCTTGTCGACGACAAGATCCACGCGCGTTCGATCGGGCCCTACAGCCTCGTCACCCAGCAGCCGCTGGGCGGCAAGGCGCAGTTCGGCGGCCAGCGCTTCGGCGAAATGGAGGTCTGGGCGCTGCAGGCCTATGGCGCTGCATACACGCTGCAGGAAATGCTCACGGTGAAGTCCGACGACGTCGTCGGCCGCACCAAGGTCTACGAAGCGATCGTCAAGGGCGACGACACCTTCGAGGCCGGTATCCCTGAGAGCTTCAACGTGCTCGTCAAGGAAATGCGAAGCCTCGGCCTCAATGTCGAACTGTCCTCGCTCGATGAGCCCGAGGATGACGACGGCATGCCGATGGCGGCGGAGTAAGCCTTCTCCCCTCCCGCTTGCGGGAGGGGCCGGGGGAGGGCCTGTTAGGGCAAGCACCTCCTCAACCGAACAT
>NZ_LJHZ01000008.1:0-19999 GCF_001296055.1 Novosphingobium sp. AAP93 | reverse complement strand
TCCCCCAAGTCCTTGGCCAGGCAATCTACCGCGCCAGCACGCAGATCATGGCTCCCGTCCCGCTTTACGCCGGACGCGAGCAAAGGCCGGCACGCATGCGAGCCGCTATCCCGGTCCCGGGCCATGATCGATCAAATGGCTGCGCCGGATGTCTTCCGCAATCCGGCCACTCGCACCCAGCGGAACACGACGCCCTCCCCGCAGCGCCAGTGCAGGCGCCGCACCGGTCGCGCGATCACTCCCTACTGCCCATCAACCGCAGCGCCGCGCCCGCAAATCCAACAAGGCGGAAGGACCACTTCCCCCAGCCCCGTTCGCCCCGAGCGCAGTCGAGGGGGCCGTTCGTGCCGACCGAAGCCGAGGGAACCGTTCGTGTCGAGCGAAGTCGAGACACCCCCCACGCGCCCCGCCAGCAATCGAGCAGGTTTCACGCAGAGACGCGGAGGAAGAAAAGACAGAGACGCAGAGACATCCCGCTGCGCCGCAGGCCTCCTTCCAAAATCACCGAGCCAAGAGCCGCTAGGCGGCGGTGCCCCAAAACCACCCTTTTGGCGCTCTCTGCGTCCCTTTCGCGTCTTTGCGCGAAACCCCTCCCGCCACAGCAGGAGGGGTCTGCAAAGTCCCGCAAAAAGAGTGAGTTACGCCAAAGTCAGCGGCAAGCTCCGCAGCCGCTTGCCCGTCGCATCCTTGATCGCATTGGCAATCGCCGGGATCACCGGCGGCAGGGTCGGTTCGCCCAGACCCGTCGGCGGATTGTCGGTCACCACCCAGGTCAAGGCGACTTCGCCCGGCGTCTGGTTGATGCGGATCAGCGGGAAATCGCCGAAGTTCTCGGTCGTGATCGCACCCGCCTTCTGCTCGGTCGGCTGCCACACCATCGCCTGCGCGATGCCGTCGATCACCGCGCCTTGCATCTGGTGCTCGGCGCCCATCGGGTTGATCACCTGGCTGCCGATGTCGCCAGCCACCCACACCTTGTCGATGGTGATCTGCCCATCGGTGACCGTCAGGTCGACCACTTCGGCAAAGTATCCGCGGTGGCTGAAGTAGAACCCGAACCCGCGCCCCTTGCCCGGCGTCGTCGAACGCTTGCCCGTCCACCCCGCAAACTTGCACACCGCTTCCACCACGCCGCGCGCGCGGCCCGTGTCGAACGCGGGCTCATCCGGATCGGACGAGGGGAACGAGCGCGGCGCGCCCAAGGTCTTGATCATCAGCGAGGGCAGGTCCGTCCCCGCCGCTTCGGCCACTTCATCAAGGAAGCCCTGGAACACGAAAGCCACCGCGTTCGACGTCGGCGCGCGCAGCCACCCGGTGGTCAGATTCGTCTTGAGCAGCGACATGCCGTAATGCACATCCGCCAGCGCCGGTCCCGGGAACTCGCTCGCCAGCATCCCCGCCGCGCGCATCGGCTTGCCGTTCTCGCCGAAAGTGATGAAGTGGTCCTTGAGCGCCACCAGCGCGCCGCTCGCATCGACGCCCGCCGTCATGCGGTGCCAACCGCCTGGCCGGAAGTAGTCGTTCCTGAGGTCGTCGCTCCGGTCATAGAGCAGCTTGACCGGACGGCCCGGCACCGCCTTGGCGATGCAGGCGGTCTGGATCATGAAGTCGCTCATCAGGCGCCGCCCGAAGCCGCCGCCGATGCGGGTCATGTGGATCGTCATCGACGCCGGGTCGATCCCCAGCACCTTGGCGATATCGCCGCGCGCGGTCGCGGGATCCTGCGTCGGCGCCCAGAACTCGAGCTTGCCGTCCGGATGCCACAGCGCCGTGCAGTTCTGCGGCTCGAGCGTGGCATGCGCGAGGAACGGATAGGCATAGTCCGCCGTCACCACCTTGGCCGCCTTGGCCAGCGCGGCATCGGCGTTGCCCGCCTTGAACAGGTCCTTGGCCGGAGCAGCGCCCAGCAGTGCCTTGGCCTGCGCGGCATAGCCCTCGGTCGAGTAGCCGTCGAAGCCCGCGGTATCCCACTGCACCGCCAGCTTCCCGCGCGCCTTGTGGACGCGCCACCAGCTGTCGCCCACGATGGCCACGGCATTGTGCTTGCCCGCCGGGATCTCGCCATCGGTGATCGGCACCACCGCCAGCACGCCCTTCTCCTTGCGCACCGCGGCATCGTCGAAGCTCTTGAGCGTGCCGCTGATCACCGGGCACTTGACCATCGCGGCATAGAGCATGCCCTGCGGGTGAGCATCGATCCCGAACAGCGGCTCGCCCCGCACGATCGCCGGCGTATCGACACCGGGCCGCGACTTGCCGATGATCTTGAAGCTCTTGGGGTCCTTCAGCGCCACCTTCTCGAGGTCCGGCGCCGGCATCTTCGCCGCCGCCGAAGCGAGCGCGGCATAGGTCACCGAACGCCCGCTCGCCGCATGCATCACCTTGCCATCCGCCGTCGTCAGGCTGGCAACCGGCACGCCCCACTGCTGCGCGGCAGCCGCCACCAGCATCGCCCGCGCCCCCGCCCCGGCCTGCCGCGCGGGCAGCCAGTTGAGCGGCGTCGTCATCGAACCACCGGCGAACTGCGGGCCATACTTGTCCGCATTGTCGTCGGCCTGCTGGATCTTCACCTGGCTCCAAGCGACGTCGAGCTCCTCGGCGATCAGCATCGGCAGCATGGTCTTCACGCCCTGCCCGATCTCCGGGTTCTTCGCGAGGATCGTCACCGTGTTGTCGGGCGCGATGCTCACGAACACGCCCAGCATCGCCGGCGCCGCAGCACCCGGCGCGGCGGCGAACGCCAGCCTGGCCTCGAAGGTCAGCGCGGCCCCGCCCGCCAGCGAGGCGGCGAGGAACGAGCGGCGGGAAACGGAGACGGCGTTCATGCGGCAGCTCCCGATATGGCCTTGCTCGCTTCGGCAATCGCCTTCTGGATGCGCAGATAGGTCGCGCAGCGGCAGATGTTGCCCGCCATCCCGGCGGTCACTTCATCGGCGGAAGGCTTGGGGTTTGCCGTCAGCATCGCGGTGGCCGACATGATCTGCCCCGCCTGGCAATAGCCGCACTGCGGCACGTCGAGATTGGTCCAGGCCTCGACCACCTTGGCGCCGACCGGCGAAGCGGTCACGCCCTCGATCGTCACGATATCCTTGCCCGCCGCATCCGCCAGCGGCGTCTGGCACGAACGCACCGCCTCGCCGTTCAGGATCACGGTGCAGGCCCCGCACAGCCCCGCGCCGCAGCCGAACTTGGTGCCCGGCATATTGAGGTCCTCGCGCAGCACCCACAGCAGCGGCTTGTCGGCTTCGACATCCACGGTGCGCGGTTTGCGGTTCACGGTCAACGAGATCGCCATTGCGGTCCTTTCGAGACGCCGGCGGCAGCGCTGTGCCCGTCCGGCCCATTCGGGAATGATGCGAGCCAGTCCTGCTGTCGACGACAACTTGGTATCGAACAGCGCATGGCCGAGTAATAACACAATACTATCAGATATTTGATATTAACCCCAAAAGTCTGGCCAAACTTGCGGATTCCGTCAAGAGCGATTTCCCGGAAAGGCGCTCTGGTGGGGGTCCGCCCCGCATGCTACGCAAGGGGCATGGTGCGTATTACCGACACGCTGGCCGAGATGCCCCGCGAGGACGGCACGGCTGCTGACGAGGCCATGGCCACCGGCCCCCGCCCCGGCACTTATGCGCGCGGCACCGAAACGGTCGGCACCATTCTCAAGGCCGCGCACGATGTGCTGATCGAGGAAGGGGCCAGCGCCTTCACCATCCGCCGCATCGCCAGCGCCTGCGGGATGAAGGTCGGCAATGTCAGCTACCATTTCCCGCGCAAGGAATTGCTGATCAAGATCATGCTGGATGACCTGCTGGAGAGTTATGACAAGCTGCTCGAAAGCGAAGTCCGCCGCCCCGATATCTCGCCCGAGGACCGCCTGCGCCTGATCGTCAAGCTCTGCCTCGACGATATTGCCGGCAAGCGCACCACGCGCCTGTTCACCGAGCTATGGGCGCTTGCCAACCACAACGCCTTCGTCGCCGAGCGCGTCCGCGCCTTTTACCAGCGCGTGCACGATTTCATCGGCGAGGTGCTCGTCGAACTCAACCCGGCGCTCTCGCCGGACGAGGTCCACACGCTCGCGCTCTATGTCAGCGCCTCGATGGAAGGCACCACGCCGTTTCTCGGCTTCGAGAAGCCGTGGGCCGCCAAGATGCCGCAGATCACGGCCATCGCCGCCGAAGCGATGGTCATGCTTGCAAAGTCCATCACACCGGCGCAGATTGCCGGCAAGCCATAAGGCTGCGCGGGGTCCAGGCTGGGCCGACGCCGCAGCACCGCAGGAGCCAGCATTGAACGGAGCCGGCGCGCCAAGCACGCCGCGATGCGAGTCTGCGTGATGTCGATGGTTTTCCTTTGCCCGTTGCCTGCTGCGCAATCCATCGGATCGACGCGCGCCGCGGTCGTTCGCACAACGGACGGAAAAAGCGCGACAAAGCGCTTGACTAAAACTGGACGCCCGTCAAAACTTTATCGCAGCCGCACAAGGCATGGCGGCAGGCTCGCTGTCCGAACGCATTTCCCATTGCGCGAACGGGTTGCGGGAACAGGGAAATTCGCAAGTTTCAGGGTTTCAGGCAAAAGGGGCCAGGCCAGATGAAAATGATGAAAGTTCAGCGCAAATCATCGCTTTCCGCCCGCGCCAGGTACAGCGCTGCAGCCCTCTGTGCGCTGGCTCTGCTCGGCTCGGCCAATGCCGCGAACGCAGCCGATCCGCTGCAGCCGGATCCAGAGCTCGAAGCCGTCACGCTATCGGCGCCCAAGCCCAGCTGGGTTTTCGTAGAGCGTGGTTTCGTTGCGCCCGGCACCACCATCTATGATACGGATACGGGCAAGATGCTCGGACAGGTCGAGACGTCGCACCTCTCCGATCTCGGGCTCGATCCGAACGGCAAGGCCTACTACGTCGCCGAAAGCATCTGGAGCAAGGGCTTGCGCGGCACGCGGCAGGACATGATCACGGTCTATGATTCCGCCACGCTCAAGCTGAAGTCCGAAATCGCCATTCCCGGCCGCATCCTGATCGGCAGCCGCAAGTACAACTTCGTGATCGCCGATGCGGGCAAGACGGCTTACGTCTACAACCTCGATCCGGCCTCGTCGGTCAATGTCGTCGATCTCGCCAAGGGCAAGTTCGTCAAGAAGATCGAGCTTCCCGGCTGCGCCAGCCTCATGCCCGTCACCGGCGTCGGCTTCTCGGCGCTCTGCTCTGATGGTTCGCTCGCCACGGTCAAGGTCGCCGCCGCTAAGCCCGATATCATCCGGTCCGCGCCGTTCTTCTCGGCCACCAACGACCCGATCTTCGACAACTTCGGCTATGACGGCGTGAAGCAGGAGGCGGTGTTCCTCACCTACACGGGTCAGGTCTACACCGCCAAGCTCGGCGCCACGCCGACGATCTCCGACCCCTTCTCGATCCAGGCCGCGGCCGGGGTCTCGCCTGCCGATACCAAGCCGCTCGACGTGCACTGGTATCCCGGCGGCCGTCAGGGTCTTGCGTATCACTCCGGCACCGGCCACGCTTTTGTGCTGATGCACACCGGCGAATACTGGACCCACAAGGAACCCGGCACCGAGATCTGGGAACTCGACGTCGCGGCCAAAAAGGTCGTGAAGCGCATCCCGCTTGAGGATCCGGCGGAGGAAATCGCCGTCACGCAGGAGCCCAATGCCAAGCTGATCGTCTCAGGGTCGGCGGGTGCGGGTGGCAGCGGCGCGCTCTACATTCTCGATGCCAAGACCGGCGAGGAGAAGTTCAAGCTCGAGAAATCGGGCGGCGGCGTGATCCGGACACTGGAGCCCTGATGGCAGACGGGGGCGCCTCGACTTTGGCCGTACTGGGCGCAGCGCAACTCGGCGTGCTTGGCTATGCTGCTTCGCTGGGTGTCGGTCTCGTGTTCATGCAGGCCGCCGTTCCGAAGCTGCGCAACACGCAGCTCTTCGCCGGTGTGCTCGCCAACTACCGCCTCTTGCCCGGTTTTCTGATCGCACCGGCCGCCTTGCTGCTGCCTATTGCGGAGTTGTGGGTCGGGCTTGCCCTGATGTTGGACCACGCCAGCCATTTCGCGCCAGTGGCCATGGCGCTGCTCCTGCTCTTTGCAATTGCCATGGGGATCAACATCGCGCGTGGTCGCCGCGAGATTGATTGCGGGTGTGGAAGGTCCGATCTCCGGCAGCCGCTCAGCTGGCTGCTCGTGGTTCGCAACGTGCTGCTGGCCGCGTTGCTCCTTCCCTATCTCGGGACGGTTCCGGACATCGGGCTCAATCTGGTCGACAGTGCAATCGCCATGGCCGGGGGCATCACCATCTACCTGCTCTATCTGCTTTTCAACGCCATCGGGGCGCTGGCGGCATCGCCGCTTGCCGCCCAGCGGAGGTAACCGAATGCTGCAAGCCCTGCTCGTCTCGGCGGTCCTGTCGTGGATTGTCATTCTCCTGCTGGTAACCGCGCTGCTCGCGCTGGCCCGGCAGGTCGGCGTGCTGCACATGCGCGTCGCCCCCGCCGGAGCCTTGACCACCTCCGCCGGCCCCTCGGTCGGCAGCGCCGCCGCGGCGATCCCGGCAACCACGCTCGATGGCCAGAAGGTCACCGTCGGCGGCCACCAGCACGGCGTGCCGCTGCGCCTGCTGATGTTCGTCTCGCCCTCGTGCCCGCTGTGCAAGAACCTCATCCCGATGGCGAAATCCTTCGCCCGCGATGAACGCGTCCAGCTCGTCTTCATCGGCGACGACGATGCCGCCGCCCAGCGCCAGATGATCGCCGAGCACAGCCTTGGCGGCTATCAGTTCATCAACGGCCCCGAGGTCGGCCAGGCCTATGAAGTGGCCAAGCTGCCCTATGCCGTCCTGATGGACGAGCACGGCACGATCCTTTCCAAGGGCCTCGTCAACAGCCGCGAGCACCTCGAAAGCCTGATCATCGCCCACGAAATGGGCATCCAGTCGGTCCAGGACTACATCGGCAAGCTCAAGGCCGTCGCCAATTGATCACCCGCATCCTTCTTCAATCAGGTTCCAGCGCATAACAGGGGACAAGCTCATGAAGACCTTCAATCCCGACGCCATGGGCGAAAAGCTGCTCCGCCGCTTTGCCGGCGGCACTTCGCGCCGCGGCATTCTCGCCCGGCTCGGCCTCGCGCTGGTCGCCGCGCCGGTGTTCCCGGTCCTGCCCGTCAGCCGCGCCAGCGCCGCGAAGCCCGACCGCTCGCCCGAAGCCAAGACCACTTTCGCCCGCAACGCGCAGTCGAAGGACGACACCAAGTGCGATTACTGGCGCTACTGCGCGATCGACGGCTCGCTCTGCTCGTGCTGCGGCGGCGCGGTCAACCGCTGCCCGCCGGGCGCCGAGCACTCGCCGGTCTCGTGGGTCGGCACCTGCATCAATCCCGATGACGGCCGCGCCTACCTGATCGCCTACCGCGATTGCTGCGGCAAGTCGTACTGCAACAAGTGCGATTGCGACGGCACCGACCGCGAGACGCAGCTCTACGTGCCCCAGCTCAACAACGACGTCATCTGGTGCTTCGGCACCACGAGCATGGAGTACCACTGCTCGACCGCCGTCCTCGTCGGCACAGCCTGACACCTACTGACAACGAAGGACTATCGCCGCGCCGCGAGCGAGGCTAGAAGCGTCATATGACCATCCGTGCAGGCCTTCTTGCCGCCGCCGCGTTGCTCAGCGTCGTTTCGCTGGGCACGCTGAACGCGGCTGAACCGGACAACCATTCGCCGGAAATCACCCCCGCCGCACGCGCGATGATGGTCGATCCCGAACTGGCGCAAAGCGATTTCATCGAGAACTGCGCCGGCTGCCACGGCCTGCGCGGCACCACGGTCCCCGCGCATCTGCCCGAAATCAAGGACCGCGTCGGCTGGTTCATGTGCACGCCGGAATCGCGCGCCTACCTGCTGCGCCTCCCCAATGTCGCGCACAGCCGCATCACCGACAACGCCCAGCTGGCGGACCTCATGAATTACGTCGTCTTCGTGCTCGGCGGCAAGAGCGTGCCGGCCGGCACCAAGCCGTTCACCGGCCCTGAAGTCGCGCACGAACGCCAGTTCGCGCTGACCAGCGTGTCGCTCAAGGCCGAGCGCCTGCGCCTCGCCAACGAGTCCATCCGCAAATGCCGCGCCCCCGCGTCGCTGCGGCTGCAGTATCCCGGCTCGACGCAATGAGTGTTCAGGGCGGGATAGCGCACGACGATCGCAGCCTTCTCGGCTTGCTCCTTGAGGGAGCGGCGGAGGGTGTCGAAGGCGTCCTCGTCACGCTCACCGGCATCGAAGGCGGCTCCTCGCGCGGGATCGGTGCGCAGATGGCTGTCCTTGCCGATGGCCGCAGCGCCGGATCCTTCTCCGGCGGCTGCGTCGAAGCCGCCGTCATCGCCGAGGCGCAGGAAGTTCTGGCCCAGGGCTATGGCCGCACCGTCCGCTACGGCATCGGCTCGCCCTATCTCGATATCCGCCTGCCCTGCGGCGGCGGCATCGATCTGCTGTTCACCCCACGCCCCGATCCCGCCGTGCTCGCACAGGTCCTTGCCCGCACCACCCAGCGCAAGGCCGCCGTGCTGCGCCTCAACGAAGCCGGTGCGATGCTTTCAGACACGCCCGGCGCAAAAGGCTTCCAGCGCGCCTACGCCCCGCCGCTGCGCCTGATCGCGCTCGGCCACGGCGAGGACCTCACCGCGCTCGTCCGCCTGTCGCGCGCCTTCGGCATCGCGGTCGAAGCCTATGCCCCGGCGAGCGACCGCCACGCCGCCGTCGAACCCGGCGTCAGCCTGCTCCGCAGCCGCACCGCGCTGCCCGCCCTGGTCGGTGACCCATGGACGGCCTTCGTTTTCCTGTTCCACGATCACGACTGGGAAGAGGAACTCCTCCCCCATGCACTCGCGCAGGACGGGTTCTACCACGGCGCCGTCGGCAGTGCCCGCACCCACCGCGCGCGCATGGCCGGGCTGCGCACCATCGGCGTGCCGCAAGCCAGCCTCGAGACGCTGCGCGGCGGCATCGGCCTGATCCCGGCGACGCGCGATCCCGCCACGCTGGCGCTGTCGATCCTCGGCGAAGTGGTGCAGGACTATCAGGCCTGCGCCGGCATGCCCGGCTGGAGCGGCCGCGCGCCGGGCCGGATGGGACACGATCCCACCGCGCATGTCCCCACCCGCAACTGAGGCGCACTTTACCGGGCTGGCGCTGGTCCTGCTTGCCGGCGGACAATCGCAACGCTTTGGTGGTCCCAAGCTGCTGGCCCCGCTGGCTGGCAAGCCGCTGGCCCTCCACGCCGCCGAAATGCTGGCCCCGCTGCCCTTTGCAAACCGCTACGCCGTCGTTGGGCCGCACGTGCCCGACTTGTCAGCGCTCGGCTTCCAATGTCTGCCCTTGAGCCCCGAGGGAGCACCGCAAGCTCGCTCGCTCGCACTGGGCGTCGCAGCCGCGCAAGCAGACGGCGCCCGCGCAGTCCTTGTCGCGCTGGCCGACATGCCGCTGGTGCCGGAGGCGCACATCCACGCCCTCGCCGCGCGCTTTGACGGCGACCGCATCGCCACCTCGGCGGACGGCGTCACGATGCCGCCCGCCATCTTCGGCGCGCAGCACTTCGCTGCCCTCGCCGCCCTCGACGGCGACCGCGGCGGCACAACCCGCCTCAAGGGCGCGCCAACCGTCGCGCTCGATCCGCACCGGGCGCTTGATGTAGACCGCCCCGAAGACCTCGCCCGCGCCGCAGCCCTTTTCGGACGCTGATCCCTTCCTCGTCACCCCCGCGAAGGCGGGGGCCCAGAGCGGCATACGCAGCATTTCCGGCCCTGGATTCCCGCCTTCGCGGGAATGACGAGACGTTGGGCGTGCACGCCCGTCAAAGCAGTGCCCGCTCCACCGCCTTGTGCCACCCGGCAACGAGTTCGCTGCGCAGGCCTGCGCTCATCTTCGGCTCGAAGCGGCGGTCGCTCGTCCATGTCGCCTCCAGCGCGGCGAGGTCGCTCCACACCCCCGTCGCCAGCCCCGCGAGGAACGCCGCGCCCAGTGCCGTCGTTTCCACGCTCACCGGTCGCTCGACCGGCGCGACCAGCACGTCGGACAGGAACTGCCCCAGCCAGTCGTTCGCCGCCATGCCGCCGTCGATCCTGAGCGCCGCGTCGCCCGGATTGGCGTCCTCGCGCATCGCATTGATCATGTCGAGCGTCTGGTACGCCACCGATTCCAGCGCCGCCCGCGCGACATGCGCCGCGCCCGCATCCAGCGTCAGCCCGCAGATCAGCCCCCGCGCATCCGGGTTCCAGTGCGGAGCGCCCAGCCCCACGAATGCCGGGACCATGTAGACGCCGTGGTTGTCCGGCACCCGCACCGCCATGTCGTGCGTGTCCGAGGCATGGGTGATGATCTTGAGGCCATCACGCAGCCACTTCACCGCCGCGCCCGCCACGAAGATCGCGCCTTCCAGCGCATACGTCGTCTCGCCGTTGAGCTGATAGGCCACCGTCGTCAGCATGCGCTTCTTCGAAGGGATCGGCTTGTTCCCGATGTTCATCAACGCAAAGGCGCCGGTCCCATAGGTCGATTTGGTCATGCCGGGGCGGAAGCAGGCCTGCCCGAACAGCGCGGCCTGCTGGTCCCCCGCCATCCCGGCAATCGGGATCGCGCGGCCCAGGATAGCAGGATCGCACTCGCCGAAGATGTAGGAATTGTCCTTCACTTCAGGCAGCACCGAAGCCGGCACGCGCAGCAGGCGCAGCAGTTCCTCGTCCCACGCCTGCGCACCGATATCGAACATCAGCGTGCGCGAGGCATTGGTCGGATCGGTCGCATGGACCTTGCCGCGCGTCAGGCGGGACAGGAGGAAGCAGTCGATGGTGCCGAACGCCAGCTCGCCCCGGTCCGCCGCCGCCCGCGCGCCCGCCACTTCATCGAGGATCCACGCCAGCTTCGTGCCCGAGAAATAGGGATCGAGCAGCAACCCGGTCCTGGCGGCAAACAGCGGTTCCGCCCCATCCGCCTTCAGCCTTGCGCAGGTATCCGCCGTGCGCCGGTCCTGCCACACGATGGCGCGGTGGATCGGCTTGCCCGTCGCCCGGTCCCACACCGCCACCGTCTCGCGCTGGTTGGTGATGCCGATGGCGGCCACGTCCGCCACGTCGATCCCGGCCTTGCCGACCGCCTCGCGCAGCACGGTGACGACATCCTGCCAGATGTCCTCCAGATCATGCTCGACCCAGCCCGAAGCCGGATAGTGCTGCGCAAACTCGCGCTGCGCCACCGCGATCGGCTTGGCGGCGGCATCAAACACGATGCAGCGGCTCGATGTCGTGCCCTGGTCGATGGCGAGAATATAAGGGGGCTGCATGGGTCTCCTCTCGTGGGCTTGCGGCTTTGGCTCCTGCCTATCCAAGCCGCGCGCGCACCGGAAGCACCCTTTGCTCGCCCTCCATAGAAAATTGCGATAGCCGCCGGTCGGCCTCAGGCGTTCAGGCGGAAATGGAACACCCGGCTCGGCCCATCCTCAGGCAGCACATAGACATCGCGCCCCTCGATCGCCATGCCTTCGCCGGTGACGGGACCGCCCCTCCCGAACGGCCGCACCGGGCCGATCGCCCCGGCCTTGAGCGAGCGCGTCACCCGCATCGTCGCCGGATCGATCCAGTCGAGCGTGCCCGCCAGCCAGCTGGTATTGCCGCCGGCCACCAACTGGCCATCGACGAACTTCATGTCCTGGAAATGCGTGCCCGACGGATTGTCCACGATCCGCACCGGCGTTGTCCCGCGTGTCAGATCGAACTGGTAAAGCTGCCGACTGTCCCAGTTCCCCGCAACCAGCTTCGTGCCGTCCGCCGCCACGCAGCCGATATGGTCTGCGACCGCGATCCGGCGGCGCACCGTCAGCGTCTCCGCGTCGATCTCCATCAGCACCGCCGAGCTGTCCGGCCGCAGTTCCGCCACCGGCACCCACAGCGAACGGCCCGAAAGCGAAAGCCCGCCCGGATGATAGCGCGCCCCGTCGGTCAGCTCGATCCGCCGCAGGAAGCGCCCGCTCGCCCGGTCGAACACATGAAGGAAAGCGCGCTGTCCGCCATGATCGACCGAGGTCACCCACACATGCGCGGGATCGAGCGCCAGCCCCTGCACGTGAAACACTTCGCCCTGCAGCTGCAGCGCCCCTACGTACTTTCCGTGCTCCAGTTCGCCATCCAGCGATGATGGCCCAAACGTTCCGGGTGAAGCTGACAGCGAAATGCTGGAGGCCAGAGCGAACACGGTCGTAAAACCGCCACGTAGAAGCTTGCCGATCATCGTCGTAATGCTTTCCGAAGCCCTTGGGTTTCGGTGCCCCGGTGACGATGTTCAGAGGCAAGCGCGTGGCAATTCTCGAAATCTGCCGCAGGACTGCAATATTGGCGCTATCCCCCGGCTTATCCACAGGCCATTACCGGCCGAGTGCGACCTTTTTGCCACGCTGGTAGACCAGCTTCCCGCCGACGAAGGTCATGTCCACCTTGCCGGTGAGGAAGGTCTCCTCCGGCGCGGTCAGCGGATCGAACGGCAGCACGATCATGTCGGCCAGCTTGCCCGGCTCCAGCGTGCCCTTCTCGTTCTCTTCCCACGAAAGGTACGCGCCGTTCGCGGTATACATGCGGATCGCCTCGGCGCGGCTGACCGCTTCCTCTGGCCCCCGCGGCACACCCGCAGGCCCCTTGCGCGTCGTTGCCGCGTAAAGCCCGACCAGCGGACCGATCGGCAGGTTGTCGCTGGCAAAGGCCATGAACAGGCCGAACTTGTAGACCGGCGTGCTGATCGCATTGTTGTGCGCGAGCCGCCAGTCATCGAGCAGTGCCGAATAGCGGTCATCGAGATTGTAGAGGAAGTTGGGCTGCTGCGAGATCATCACATGATCCTGCGCCATCGTCGCCATCGTGTCTTCGGGCGGCATGATCGTGAAGTGATCGAGGAACCAGCGCCGGTCATTCGCGGCATGGGCAGAATCGGGGATCGTCGTCAGCGCGTTGTGATAGGCCTTCACCGCCTGCACGATGGCCGCATCGCCGATGGCATGCAGCCCCATCTGCCAACCCAGCTTCGCCGCGCTGTCGACCAGTTCCTGCAGCTCGGCATCGGTGAACCGCCCCTTGCCCCGGAAACCGGGCTGGCCCTTGTAGTCCGCCAAGAGCCACGCCGTCGGCCCGGTGAAGCCGCCGTCCACCGCGTTCTCGCCGATCGCGCCGAGCCGCAGCCGGTTGTCGCCATAGCCGGTGTGATAGGGGAACTGCGCGAGCCGCGCGGCGCCCGGGTGGATGATATACATCGTGATGCGCGGCAGCTCGCTGCCCATCGCGGCATAGAGCTCGCGCGCGCGCTTCCACGTCATGTTGGAAGCGCCCCACAGCGGGTCGAGGTCCTTGCTGGCCGTTCCGCCCTTGCCCACCGGTTCGTCGTCGATCGTGCCGCTGGCGTCATGGAAGCTGGTGATGCCGAGCGCCAGCATCTGCTTGAGCCAGGTGATCGTCGGCCCCTTCATCGCCTCCCAGCCCGGATCGGGGATGAACTTCGAGACGACATCCATCCGCTCGCGGATGATGCCGCTGGGCTCGCCGCCAGGCCCGCGCTCGATCAGGCCGGTCGCCGGCTCGGGCGTCGACTTGTCGACCTTGGCAATCTTGAACGCGGCACTGTTGTAGGCCGCCGAATGCGACCCCGCACGCAGCAGCGCGACCGGATTGCTGGGCGCGGCCGCATCGAGATCGGCGCGGCTGAGATTGCGCTTTTCGGCGAAGTTCGATTCCTGCCAGCCATAGCCGGTGATCCACTTGCCCGGTCCCAGCGCCTTTGCCTTGGCGCGCAGCATGGCCTGCACTTCGGCGATGCTCTTGGCGTCCTGCACCGCGATGTCATTGGGCGAGACGGGCTTGGGATGCAGGT
The DNA here is from genome assembly GCF_001296055.1 of Novosphingobium sp. AAP93. Lineage (NCBI taxonomy): Bacteria > Pseudomonadati > Pseudomonadota > Alphaproteobacteria > Sphingomonadales > Sphingomonadaceae > Novosphingobium > Novosphingobium sp. AAP93. The sequence goes on along the minus strand of NZ_LJHZ01000008.1, from coordinate 6,091 downwards.
GCGTATCGATGAAGCCCGGCATCAGCGTCCTGCCGGCAAGGTCGATCACCTTGGGCGCGGAATAGGCCTCGAGCAGTTCCTCGCCGCCGACCGCCACGATCCGCTCGCCTTTCACCGCAACCGCCGTCTTCAGCGTGAACGCGCGGTCGACCGTGATGACCTGGCCGTGGTGGAGGATGAGATCGACGGCTTCCTTTGCCGAAGCAGGCAGCGCCAAGGTCGCCGCAATCAGTCCACCCAAAAGCCCGATGCGCCGCGAAACCGCCATGCTTTGCCCCCAACCTGAACAGTTGTCCTAGATCGTATCAAGGGGATGAGGGGCTGTCGACCAACTCATGCTGACCACCCATAAATAGGGACAGTCCCCATTTATTCAGCAATCTGTGTTCGCATTGGCAAAGGCGACCCGAATAAATGGGGACTGTCCCTATTTATGGGAAAGCGCCCTCCTCAGCACTCCACCACGTTCACCGCGAGCCCGCCCTGCGAGGTTTCCTTGTACTTGTCGCGCATGTCGAACCCGGTCTGCCGCATCGTCTCGATCACCTTGTCGAGGCTGACCATGTGCTCGCCGTCGCCCAGCAGCGCGAGGCGCGAGGCGTCGATGGCCTTCACCGCGCCCATCGCATTGCGTTCGATGCAGGGGATCTGCACGAGCCCGCCGACCGGATCGCAGGTGAGCCCGAGGTTGTGCTCCATCCCGATCTCGGCGGCGTTTTCGATCTGCGCGTTCGTCCCGCCGAGCGCCGCCGTCAGCCCCGCCGCCGCCATCGAGCAGGCCACGCCGACTTCGCCCTGGCAACCGACTTCCGCACCGGAAATCGAGGCATTGCGTTTGTACAAGGCGCCAATCGCCGCCGCCGTCAGCAGGAACGTCCGCCGCCCGGCCACATCGCCTCGATAGCACCGCTCGTAATAGCGCAGCACCGCCGGAATGATCCCCGCCGCGCCATTGGTCGGCGCCGTCACCACGCGCCCCCCGGCGGCGTTCTCCTCGTTGACCGCCATGGCCCACAAGTTGATCCAGTCGAGCACCACCAGCGGATCGCTGAGCGCCGCCTGCTGGCGCGAGACCAGTTCCGCCGCGATCCCCTGAGCGCGCCGCTTCACCCTCAGTCCTCCGGGCAGAATGCCGCCCTGCGAAGTGCCCCGATCAATGCAGGCCGCCATCGTATCGGCGATCAGGTCGAGAGCCTGCTGTACGTCCTCCAAGGGCCGCAGCGCCGTCTCGTTCGCCAGCATAAGCTCGGCAATCGAAAGGCCCGCCTCGCCCGCCATCTTGATGAGTTCATCGCCGGTCGTGAAGGGATAGGGCACCGTCGCCGCATCGCCCGCAGGCGCATTGCGTCCGGCTTCTTCCTCATCCAGCACGAAGCCGCCGCCGACCGAATAGTAGAACCGCCGCAGCAGCAGCGCATCATCGGCGTCATAGGCATTGAGCGCCATGGCATTGGAGTGGAACGGCTGCCGCTCGCGCTGATGAAAATGGAGATCGTCTGCCGGCGCGAACCGCACCCGGTGCTTGCCGAGCAAATCGATGTGCCCGCTCTCATGCACCGCCGCAATCTTGCCGGGCGCGGCATCGATATCGACGTCCGCGGGAGTTTCGCCCATCAAGCCCAGCAGCACGGCGGTATCGGAGGCATGCCCCTTCCCCGTCAGCGCCAGCGAGCCGTAGAGATCGACTTCGACGCGGACGGTATGCTCCAGCAAGCCGCGCTCTTCCAGCAACAGACCAAACCGCCGCGCGGCCACCATCGGCCCCACGGTGTGCGAGCTCGAAGGACCGACGCCGATCTTGAACAGCTCGAATGTCGAGACGGTCATGCGCGTTCCGGGATCGCCGCGATCAGCGGATCATGCCCCCAGGCGCCCAGCGCGCGAACAAGATCTGCCCCCGAAAGCCCGACAGTCGCCGTATTGCGCAGCGGGTGGACATTCACGATGTCCGCAGCCGCCAGATCGGGATCGAGCACCACGCGCACCGCGCCGGCGGTATCATTCAGCGCAGCCAGCGGCGTTACCGACCCCGGCGTCACGCCCAGCAGGCGCTCCATGTCCTCGGCCTTGCCGAAACTCAGCTTCTTCGCGCCGATAACGCCCGCCAGCGCCTTGAGGTCCACCCGGCGCATATGCTCGACCGTCACCAGCCAGAACTGCCCGCCCGCATCCTTCAGAAACAGGTTCTTGGTATGCGCGCCGGGCAGCGCGTCATGGATCGCAAGGCTTTCCTCGACCGTGTAGACCGCCTCATGCTCGAGGATCGACCACCCGATCCCCAGCGCGGCAAGCGCATCCTTCAAAGCCGCGTCGCTCACCGGTGCGCTCCCGGCATCGCGGCAAGGAAGGCATTCCACAGCCAGGTCGCAAAGCTGCGCCAGACTTCGACATGCCAGCGGTCCTCGGCTTCGCGCCACACGATGATCTCCACCGTCTCGAACACCGTCCGCGTCGCGCGGCCCACGCCCATCTTGGCAAGATCAAGCGGGCACCCGCTGGAGAGCACCGCCAGCGCCCCCGGCCCTTCAAGCACCAGACCCAGCGCGCGCGAGGAAATGTCGACAACGCTCACCGGAAGGCCCTCGCCGCGCGCCAGCGCCGTGCCTTCGGCCAGGATCGCATACCACTCGTCCGGCCCGAGGCAGATCACGCCGTCCTTCTGATCACCGATCTTGCCCGGCAGCTTCAGGCCAGTCGCTTTGGCCAGCACTTTTGCATCACGTGCGCGCAGTGAATACCGCGCGCGAGGCCCAGCGTGCGACAGCGTCACACCAGCGCCTTCAACCGGCCCGGTCCCCAGCTTCAGCTCGGCCGCCGAAACCGCGATTTCTGCGATCTCAACCATTCAGGCGGCTCCCTTCGGCATCATAGAACATCGGTGTCACGACCTTCGCGCTGATCGTCCCCGTCGGCATCGGGATGTGCAGCGTCTCGCCCATGCGGTCACGCCCACCCGCCACCAGCGCCATCGCGATGGAGCGGCCCAAGGTCGCGCTGTGATACGACGAGGTCACGTGCCCGATCATCGTCATCGGCACAGGCTGGTTTGGATCGGCGACGATCTGCGCGCCTTCCTCCAGCACCGCCTGCGGATCATCCGTCAGCAGGCCGACCAGTTGCTTGCGGCCCGGCGCGACGATGTCCGGACGGCTCAGCGAACGCTTGCCGACGAAATCGGGCTTCTTCTTGCCGACCGCCCAGCCCAGCCCCGCATCGTCCGGGGTCACGGTGCCATCCGTGTCCTGACCGACAATGATAAAGCCCTTTTCCGCGCGCAGCACGTGCATCGTCTCGGTGCCATAGGCGACAGCGCCGTGCTTCTCGCCCTCGGCCCAGATCGCTTCCCACACCGCGCGGCCATGCTGTGCGGGCACGTTGACTTCGAAGCCCAGCTCGCCGGTGAAGCTCACGCGGAACAGCCGCGTATCGACGCCGCAGATCTTGCCTTCACGCACCGCCATATGCGGGAAAGCCTCGGGCGAAAGGTCGATGCCTTCCACCAGCGGCTCGATCACGCGGCGCGCCTTCGGGCCCTGCACCGCGATCACCGCCCACTGCTCGGTCGTGCTGGTCAGCCAGACATCGAGGTCCGACCACTCGGTCTGGAGGTAGTCCTCCATCAGGTTCAGCACGCGCGCCGCGCCGCCGGTGGTGGTCGTCAGGTGGAACCGGTCGGGCGCAAGCCGTGCCGAAACGCCGTCGTCGATGATGAAGCCGTGCTCGCCCAGCAGCAGGCCATAGCGGCAGCGCCCCGGCTCGAGCGACTTCCACGGGTTCGTGTACATGCGGTTGAGAAACTCCGCCGCATCCGGACCCACGACTTCGATCTTGCCCAGCGTCGAGGCATCGAAAATGCCGACCGCGCTGCGCACCGTGCGGCACTCGCGCGCCACCGCCGCGTCCATGTCCTCGCTTCCTTGCGGGAAATAGCGCGCACGCCGCCACTGCGCGACGTTCTCGTAGACTGCGCCGTGGTCCGCGGCCCAGTCGTCGATCACCGTCTTGCGCAAGGGCTGGAACAGCGCTTCCTTGTGGTGCCCCAGGATCGCGCCGAAGCTCTGCGGCGTGTAGGGCGGGCGGAAGGTCGTGAGACCAATCTCGGTCACCGGCCGGTGCAGCACGCCCGAGGCGATCTGCAGGCCATTCAGGTTCGAGGTCTTGCCCTGATCGGTCGCCATCCCATTGGTGGTGTAGCGCTTGATATGCTCGATCGAGCGGAAGCCTTCCTGCACCGCCAGACCGATATCGCGCGCCTTTACGTCGTTCTGGAAATCGACGAAGGCCTTGCTTTCGTGGAGCGGCTTGGGCGCTGGCAGAAGTCCGCCAGACAGGCCCTTGCCGAAATCCCACGCACCCGCGCAGGCGCCGACGCAGCGCAGGTTCTCGTGCGTCTTGTCGGGCACGTAGGCGCCCCAGCTTTCCTCCCAGCGCAGGCTGCCCTTGGCGTGGCTCCAGAGGTGGACCGTCGGGGTCCAGCCACCGGCCATCAGCACGGCGTCGCAATCGAGCTGCTGGCCCTTGCCGACGCCGGCCAGCGCGATGGTCACGCCCTTCACCGCCTGCCCGCCGGACACGCCCGTCACCGCATAGCCCTGATAGCAGGCGATCCGCGCATCGCGCGCGCCCTCAATCAGTTCAGCCGCAACATCGCGCCGCAGGTCGACAATCGCGGCGATATTCACGCCTGCGTTGTGCAGCGCCAGCGCATCGCGCCAACCGCTGTCATGCACGGCCATGACCACCAGCTTTCGGCCCACCGCCACGCCATAGCGCAGCGCAAAGGTCTTGGCCGCGCTAGCCAGCATCACGCCGGGCACGTCGTTGCCTTCGAACACCAGCGGCCGCTCGATCGCGCCCATCGCGAGCACGACTTCGCCCGCACGGATGCGCCACAACTTCTCGCGCGCACCTTCGGCTTCGGCCAGCGAGAGGTGATCGGTCAGCCGCTCGGCGGCGACCACAAAGTTCTGGTGATAGTGGCCGATGGCGGTCGTGCGTGGCAGCACTGTCACGTTGTCCATGGCAGCGAGCTTTGCGCTGGCTTCGGCCAGCCACGCCCACTGCGCCGGATCGCTCAGCGCACCGCCGCCGATCTCTTCCTGCTCGTCGATCAGGATCACCCGGCCACCGTTCGCCGCCGCCTCCAGCGCCGCCGCGATGCCCGCCGGCCCCGCGCCGACGACCAGCGTCTCGCAATGGGCATAAGTGGCGTCGTAGTGGTCCGGATCGCGCGTCGTCGGGCTGTCGCCCAGACCCGCGAGACGGCGGATGATCGGCTCGTAGACCTTCTCCCACGCCGCGCGCGGCCACATGAAGGTCTTGTTGTAGAAGCCCGCCGGGAAGAACGCCGAAAGCACATTGTTGACGGCGATGAGGTCGGTCTTGAGAGTCGGGAACCGGTTCTGGCTCGTCGCGACGAGGCCCTCGTAGATCGCCACCGAAGGCGCACGCAGGTTGGGCGTGACGCGGCCCGGACCGCGATCCACCGTCACCAGCGCATTCGGCTCTTCCACGCCGGCACCCAGAATGCCGCGCGGACGGTGGTACTTGAACGAGCGCCCGAACAGCATCTGCCCTTGCGCCAGCAGCGCCGAGGCAAGGCTGTCACCCGCATAACCCCACCGGGCCTTGCCGTCGAACGTGAAGTGACGCTTGGTGCGGCGGTCGATCCGCCCACCGTCTGCCAGACGAAAACCGCTCACTTGCGGGCCTCCCCGGCCTTGTAGGTTGTCTCGAAAACGTCGCTCACCGTATCGCGCACCGCATTGAAGAAGCGCCCGCAGCCATGCGTATGGCGCCAGCGTTCATGGTGCCGTCCGCGCGGATTGCTGCGGATGTAGAGGAATTCCTCCCACTGCTCGTCCGAATAGGTGGAAGGATCGACCGGCCGGGCGATATGCGCCTCGCCGCCATAGACGAACTCGACCTCGGGCCGCGCCTCTTCGCAATAGGGGCAGTGAATCAGCAGCATGAAACAGAGCCTTGAAACTTGAGAACCATACCAACCACCGCTCGTGTCGAGCGAAGTCGAGACACAAAGCGCTGGGTATGGTGTCTCGACTTCGCTCGACAAGAACGGCTGGGGGATGAG
>NZ_LJHZ01000079.1:0-6103 GCF_001296055.1 Novosphingobium sp. AAP93 | reverse complement strand
CGAGCGAAGTCGAGACACCATGCGCTGCCTGTGGTGTCTCGACTTCGCTCGACACGAACGGGGATGTATTGCCTTTGATTTCTAGCCCCGCGCCGTTTCCCGGTCGATATCACCCTGCCAGCGCTGCGCCACGATTTCCTCGCCCGTCACCGGGTGCGGCATGTGGAAGGGCACCAGCTTGTGCGTCGGCCAGAGCCAGTGGTCCTCGATCAGCGCGTCGGGGCCGGTCGGATCGGTGGGATAGGTCACCTTGGGGAACGGCACATATTCATGCGGCGTGTTGGCCCAGCCATGTTCGAAATCGGCGTGCCACTGCGGCATGTAGTTGAGGATGTGGATGCGCCACACCCCGTCCACCTTCTTGTAGGTGTTCTCGTAAATGCCGCCTTCCCACCACTGGCGCGCCTTGAGGTGCGGGGCATCGCCTTCGTAGTCCTTGTGGCGCCCGGCCTGCATCATCGAGCGCGCGCGGGCGAGCGCGGTGACGCCGTCGGGCTGGATATGGATGATGTCCTGCAGCTGCGGGTGATCGAGCAGGAAGCCGTCGATCGGGCCGTTGTTGCCATAGGTGAAGCGCTTCTGGAACCGCTCGCAATAGAGCCGCTTGACGCCTTCCTTGCCCTTCCAGATGCCGCCGAAGAAGCGCACTTCGCCGTCGTCGGTGAAGAGGTCCGCCGTCTCGAGGTAGAGGCACTTGTCGATCAGATAGCCATAGAGGTGCTGCAGCTTGCGGATATCGAGCTCGTCCTCGCGCACCGTCAGGCGGCGCTCCAGTTCGGCCAGCTTGCCTTCCAGCGCGGCGATACGGTCTTCGGACATCGGACTCTCCCCATTTAGTTCGTATACCTAACAATCACGACGAGGGGCCGCGCTGTCAACGTCCTTCAGCCTCAAGCCGCTCCACTTCCTCGCGGTAAGGCTTGATCGCCCGGATCATCAGAAACGTGGCGAGCGGCAGCAGCGTGCCGGCAGTGATCAGCAGCGCCTTCCACAGCTGCGCGGGGTCACCTACGACAACGTCCTGCACGCGCCCGACGACAAAGCTGCCCATCGCGCCGAAGAAGGTGAACATGAACAGGTAGAACGCCGTCACCTGTCCGCGCATCTCGTTGGGGGCGACGCGCTGGACGGCGGCGTTTTGCGGCACCGCGCCTGCCATGCCGAACATGCCGGAAATGCCGAACAGGATCAGCGAAGCCCACGGCGTCGGCATCAGGATCGCGGCAATGGTGGAGACCATCACCCCGCAGGCGCAGATCGCTGCGGCGCGGACATTGGCATCCTTGTGCCGCTTCGCCAGCCATTCGACCATGACGCTGCCCAGCAGAAGGCCCGACAGCGAACCGATCAGCACCGTCACGCTCAGTGCCGCACCGATCTGCGCCTCGTCCCAGCCGAAGGTGCGGACCATGAACGGCACGCGCCAGAACTGCAGGCCAAAAACCTCCACCGCGCTAAGCGCCAGCGCGCCGAACAGCGGATAGTAGACGCGCGGCTTGGCATTGATCGCCTTCAGCGCATCGAGGCCCATGAAGGTCAGCACCCGCCGCCCGAACCCGGCATCCGCTGGAACCTTGGGCGCATCAACGGCAGGGGCCATGCGCGACGGCTCCTTAACCGTGAGGAACAAGAGCCCGATCAGCACCGCCGGCAGCCCCATCACGATAAGGATCCACTGCCAGCCGCGGATCGTCAGCGGCCCGATGACCGTGGGCGCCCATGTCGCAGACATCACCACCAGCTTGCCGCCGATCAGCGGCCCCAGCACCGTCCCGCCGATGAAACCGAACTGCAGCAGCGCAAAGGCGCGCGTCAGCTTCTTCGGCGGAAAGGCATCGGCAAGCAGCGAGTAGGAGGATGGCGCGTGGGCCGAGCCGCCCGCTGCCAGAAACACCCGGCTGCCCACGAACTGCGTAAACGTCTGCGCAAGGCCCCCCAGCGAGATCACCAGCCCCACCGCCGCCGCGCCGCCCGCCAGCACATATTTGCGCGGGTAGATGTCGGCGAGGCGCGCCAGCGGAATGCCGACGAAGAGGTAGCAGACTATGCTCGCCGGCCCGGCAAGGAAACCCAGCTGCGAATCGGTGAGGCCGAAATCGTGCTTGATCCGCTCGGCCAGCATGCCGAACGTCACCGCATCGAAGAAGGTGATGAAGGTCGCCAGCACGATCACCAGCAGCGCCCAGTAGGCCGATCCGGCGGCAGGCCATTCGCGCGTCGCCGGCGCGCCGGTTTCGACCGTCAAAGCCTCGCCCGGCTCCGCCATCAGAGTGGGACCCGCCATCATCTCTCCTCTCGTCCGGCGGCCCCAGCGTTGGATTCGCCGGGCCTTTTTCGTCTCGAACAATTGTTAGTCTTGCATACAATCTCGACGTGGTGAATACAAATGCCAATCTAACAAATGGTGGAATCGCAAAAGGCTCCACCGCAGGAGAGCGATCATGCAGAACCTCCCCGGCAAGACCGCGTTCATCACCGGCGGTGCCAGCGGCATCGGCCTCGGCATTGCCAGGGCGCTGCTCGGCGCGGGGATGAACGTGGCGATCGCCGATATCCGCGACGACCATCTCGCCGCTGCCGAGGCTGAACTGGCGGGTGGTGACAAGGTTCTCCCCCTCAAGCTCGACGTCACCGACCGCAAGGCGTTCGCCGCCGCTGCCGATGCGGCGGAGGCCCGCTTCGGCAAGATCCACCTCCTCTGCAACAACGCCGGGGTTGCCGTCGTCGGCCCGACCGAGCTGGCGACTTTCGCCGATTGGGACTGGGTGATGGGCGTCAACGTCGGCGGCACGATCAACGGGATCGTCACGATCCTCCCGCGCATCCTGGCGCATGGCGAGGGCGGGCACATCGTCAACACCGCCTCGATGTCGGCGCTCGTGCCCGTCGGCGGCACCACGATCTATTCGTGCGGCAAGGCGGCGGTCACTTCGATGATGGAATGCATGCGCCCCGAACTCGAAGCACGCGGGGTGATCTGCTCGGCGTTCTGCCCCGGCGCGGTGCAATCGAACATCGCCGAAGCCGGCAAGACCCGGCCTGCCGACCTTGCGGACACCGGCTATGCCGAGGCGGACAAGCGCCGCGCCTCGGGCGGCAACTTCATGCACCTCTACCAGACCAAGGAAGAGGTCGGCGAGCGCGTGCTCCAGGGCATCCTGAACGACGAACTCTACATCCTCACCCACAGCGAATTCCTCGACGGTGTGCGCGAACGCGGCGAGGCGACCACGGCGGCGGTGCAGACGCACCTCCCCGAAAACCCCGACTACAAGCAGACTTTCGCGATGCTGTTCCGCAACCCGGCGATCACCGCCGAGATCGCGCGGCAGGACGCGCTCAAGGCGGCGCGCATGGGAGACGCCGCATGAAAGACTTCGCAGGCCGCACCGCCTTTGTCACCGGCGGCGCCAATGGCGTCGGCATCGGGCTAGTCCGCCAGCTGCTCAATGAGGGCTGCAAGGTCGCCATAGCCGATATCCGGCAGGACTCCATCGACAAGGCCCTCGCCAGCCTCGACAACCGCGAGGTCATGGGCGTGCAGCTCGACGTTGCCAGCCGCGACGGGTTCAAGGCTGCCGCGGACGAGGTGGAAGCCAAGTTCGGCCCCGTCTCGATCCTGTGCAACAACGCCGGGGTCAACCTGTTCCAGCCCATCGAGGAAAGCTCCTACGACGACTGGGACTGGCTGATGGGCGTCAATCTCCATGGCGTGATCAACGGCGTGATGACCTTCGTCCCCCGCATGGTCGCGCGGGTGAAGGCGGGCGAACAGAAGGGCGGCCACGTGGTCAACACCGCATCGATGGCGGCGTTCCTCGCCGCCGGTACGCCGGGTATCTACAACACCACCAAGTTCGCCGTGCGCGGCCTTTCGGAATCGCTGCACTACTCGCTGCTGCAGTATGAAATCGGCGTCTCGGTGCTCTGCCCGGGCCTCGTCAAAAGCTACATCTATGCGAGCGACGACATCCGCCCGGACGAGCTGAAAGGCGCGATGAAGCCGGTCAATGCCGAGGCCGTCGAGCGTCTCGCCGGTATCCACGAATTCGGCATGGAGCCCGATGTCATCGGCGCGCGGGTGATCGAGGCGATGAAGGCGAACCGCCTCCACATCTTCAGCCATCCCGACCACAAAGAAGAGCTGCGCGAGATCTTCGACGAGATCATCGCCGAATATCAGGACTATCCAAAGGACCCTGGCCACGACCAGCGCGTCGCTTTCGAGAAGTTCCGCCGCGATGCCTTTGCGGAAGCCCGCCGCAAGTCGCGGGAAGCGAAGTTCTAGCCATCCACCTCCGCCCGTCACCCCGTGCTTGACACGGGGCCAGGCTGTTCTTCTGGCGCGGCGCAAGAAAGAGAAGCCATGGCCCGTGTCAAGCACGGGCCGACGGGTTCATCAGGTGGTGGTTTGACCCGTGACCTCAGGCGCAGCCCAGCAGGATCGCCAGCGTCTGCTCCGGCTGATCGCCCATCACATCATGGCCGGCCTTGGCCTCGTGGTATTCCCAACCCTTCTCGGTGCTGACGCGCGCCACGAACTTGCGGAACGGCGTCGGCTCCCAGGCGTTCGCGAAAACGTAGATGCGGCGGCCGACCTTGGCTTCCTCGCCGGTGAACTTCACCGCCTCCAGCAGGGTGAGCAGCGGCTGCGGCGAGAGCAAGGGATGCACCACACCGGGCAAAGGCGCCACCGCGCCGGGCGTGAACTTCTGGCTGCCGATATAATGGTCGTGTTCCCACTCGCCGGTCAGGTCCCACAGTGATTGGCCATCCTGCGGCAGGAACGCATCGAGATAGACCAGTGCCTTGATCCGCGCGCCAAGCCGCGTCGCAACGCCTGTCACGATCATCCCGCCATAGGAATGGCCGACAAGCACGAAGGTGTCGAAGCCCCCCTGCGTAGCGGCCGACGCGATCTGATTGCACACATCGTCGATATGCGTGGTCAAGGTGATGCCGGGGTGAAACTCGCCCTTGCGCGTCCCAAGCCCGGTGAGCTGCGCCAGTACGACGCGGTGCCCGGCCGCTTGCAACTCGCCCGCCAGGCGGTCGTAGCCCCAGCTGCCGCCCCAGGCGCCGTGAACGAGGACATAGTCGGTCATGCTGCGATCCCGTGCTTTGTGTTGTAGCCTTTGATCCATTCCAGCGTCTTCACCATGCCGCCGAACGGATAGAAGTGCAGCCGCACGCGCCCATGCTGCGGGCCCAGCCCTGCAGCAAATGCATCGACCAGCTTGTCCGGCCCGGCGCTGCCGAGGAGGTTCGTCACCGAAATCCCGTACTTGCGCAGAACGGCAGTAGAGGCACCCACGCCGCAGCGCGCAGCGAAGGCGAGCAGTCGTTTGATCCCTGCCGGCCCCGGCACACCAATCCGCACGGGCGCATCGATGCCAAGCGCCCGCAGCTTGAGGAGCCACGCCAGGAACGCGTCCGGATCGAAGCCGAACTGTGTCACAATCAAGGGCGCCATCCCGCGCGCCTCGATCTCGGCGACCTTCTTGACCAGCACGTCCCAGCATTCCTGCTCGGTCATGTTGGGGTGGCCATCCGGGTGCCCGCCGATGCCGATGGCCTTGATCCCGCTGCGCTCGAACGCGCCGGTGGCGATCAGTGCCGAGGTATCGAAATAGGGCCCGACCGGCTCCGGCGGATCGCCCGCCACGATGAAGGCGCGCTGCACCCCCGCCTGCTCGACCACGGCCTTGAGATAGCCCTCGAAATCATCCTCCGAGGTGATCCGCCGCGCCGAGAAGTGCGGCATCGGCTCGAACCCCAGCTCGCGCACAGCGACTGTCGCCTTGACCCGCGCGGCAACATCCTCACCCGGCAGGAAGGTGACGGCAATCGGCGTATCGACCGGGATCAGCGGCGCGGCCTCGCGCAAGGAGGCTTCGTCCTTCGCGGTCATCTCGAGACTGAAACCGTCGGTGATCCCGAGCGGCGGCTTGTCCCAGTTGGGATGGATCAGTGCGGCTGCCATGGCGCCAAGCTCTCCCAAAGAAGCAACGTGCCCCTCCCCCGCTCGGGGGAGGCTGGGAGGGGGTACGCGGCGCTTGTTCGAAAGGCCGAACCCCCCCCCCCCCCCCCCCCCCCCCCCCCC
>NZ_LJHZ01000078.1:0-19082 GCF_001296055.1 Novosphingobium sp. AAP93 | reverse complement strand
GACAGGCCAAAATTCAGCACTTTCCAGCGCTCGACGCCCACCCGTACACAGGTCTCTTAACACTGCATCTCCTATCGAAAGGCTGCTGCGTCATTCGCCCGCTTGGCAGGGCTCTCTTAGTCGACGGATAGCATAATGCTGCAGAGCAAAACAGGTAGGAATCGGTTGCGTTGCCTCTTTCAATCGACCGGATTTCCACAAAGTCGGATACAGCAGAAGATCCACGCAAAGAACGGCATGCTGGCACTATTGGGGGGAGATGCGGTAATTCTGATCGGCCAGTCTCGGCAGCAGCTTAGTTTTTCGAAACGGTGAAGCTTCCGCTGACCCGCCCGCCGGAGCGCGAGGATCCAGCAGGCGCCGTGCCGGACTTCGCCCCGGATACGTGTCCGTCGATGTTCGAGATCCCGGAATTGAGATCAATCACAATCCGACCGCCGTTGAGCGTATCGGTGCCGCGCCGCAGCGAGACATTGCCAGCCATCGTAATGATCTTGGCATTGAAATCGTAGACCGCGACATCCCCGCTTGCACGTTCGTTGCCGCGCGTCACCACGACGCCGCCAGATGCATCGATCCGCTGGATCTGCAGGCTCCCGACGTCGGTATATGCGACCGTCGTGCGCGCCGCCTGCATCGTCAAGTCCGCCTGTGCAATATCGACATTGCCCGAAAGCACGACCCGGTTCTGCTTGTCCTGCAACTCGATCCGGTCGGCCGCATAGTTCACCGGCGCCTTGCTGTTGTGCGCGGCAATCGCCTGCGCGCCAAGGTGCTGGGCGCCAGCTGCCAACGCGGCGCTTGCCGCGAACCCGATCACAAGTGATCGCAGGGGCCGTCCGGCCTTCATGGCATCGATCAGCGTAGTCATGGCATTTTCAGCTTGCCGGGCTCCATCGTCAGGCGGGCGTGGCCATCAAGTGTGATCGTTCGCGCTTCGAGGTCAGCGCTTATCCTGTCGGCTGAAAAAGTGCCAGCAGGAATGCGGCCTTCGGCGCGCCCCTGGCTGATGAGGAGGCGCTTGCCAATGTCGATATCGGCCCCGCCAGTCACCATGCGATACCCGTCGGATGTCTCGAAATTAACTGGCGTTGGCACGTCGATCTTCTGCTTGGCAAAGTCATAAACACCTTCACCCGTCGTGAGGCTCGCCGGTCCATCGTTCAGCATGACCCTCGCAGTGATGTCGCGCATCTCGACTTCGTCACGCATTTCCGAATGCTGGACCGCGCTGCCCGCCGTGACCGAGAAGTTGCGCCCGGAATCGTCCTGCCCCCGGTACATCGCGCTCACCACGCGCAGACGGTCGTTCACCATCGCCACCTTGTTGCGGTCAAGAAGGAAGCTGATTTCCCCGCGCGGGGAGAACGGTGCAATCACGAGCACCGCGAGCAGCGCGCCGATCAGCGCGGGCAATCCTCCTGCTACAAGCCGCACCATGCGGTCGTGGAAACCGCCAGGTGCCGCGAAGAGCCGGCGGCGGCCACGCAGGTTGTCAGCCTTCTGCGTCATCGTGTCGGGTGCCCGGTAAGCGTCACCTGCAAGACCTCACTCGTGGCTGAATATGTCGCGGTCGGCCCAGCCTGCGATATCGAGCAGAGCCCTCGTCGGCAGGAAATCGAAACAGGCTTGCGCCACGTCGGTACGCCTTTCGCGGGCCAACCGGTCGGCGAGGATGCCATGCATCGCATGAAGATAGCGCACATCGGATGCGGCATAATCCTGCTGCGCATCACTGAGGCTGGGTGCGCCCCAGTCGCTGGATTGCTGCTGCTTGGAAATTTCCTTGCCAAGCAGTTCGCGCACCAGTTCCTTCAGGCCATGCCGGTCGGTGTAGGTGCGCACGAGCTTGGAGGCGATCTTGGTGCAAAACACAGGCGTCGCCATCACCTTCAGGTAGTAGTGAATCGCGGCAAGATCAAAGCGGGCGAAGTGAAAAAGCTTCAGCCGCCCCGGATCGGCGAGCACTGCTCTCAGATTTGGCGCAGAATAGTCGCTTCCCGCAGCAAACCTCACGAGGTGCTCGTCACCCTGACCATCGGAAATCTGAAGCAGGCAGAGCCGATCACGCGCGGTGATGAGCCCCATCGTTTCGGTGTCGACAGCGACCGGTCCGGGCGCAAGCACACCCTCGGGCAGGTCTTCTTCATGAAGGTAAACAGCCATGCGAACCGCTTAGGCTTTCGGGGCGGTGGCGGCAAGCATGGGAATCGCCCCCACGCCCTGGGCTATACCCGTCCGACGCTGCTGTAGTGCCATCCGGCAGCGCGCACCTCGCTCGGATTATAGACGTTGCGCAGATCCACCAGCACGCGGCTGTTCACAAGTTGCCCCACGCGCTCAAGGTCAATGCCGCGGAACGCGTCCCACTCCGTAATGAGCACAACGGCATCCGCACCGGTCACCGCCTCATAGGCATTCATGGCCATGTTGACTTCGGGCATCAACGGCGCTGCTGCGTCCATCCCTTCCGGATCGTAGGCGACGACTTCCGCACCAACATCCAGCAGCGCCTGCACAATCGCGATCGAAGGGGCATCGCGCATGTCGTCGGTATTGGGCTTGAAGGTCAGGCCAAGCAGCGCAATCCGCTTGCCGCGGGCCTCGCCAACGCCGGCTTCCGCCATCGCTTCGATCACCTTGCGGCCCATTGCCCGCTTGCGGCTATCGTTGGTGCGCACCACCGCCTCGACGATCCGGACCGGACTGGCATAGTCTTCCGCCGTCTTGAGCAGTGCCAGCGTGTCCTTGGGGAAACAGCTGCCGCCATAGCCCGGTCCGGCGTGGAGAAACTTGGACCCGATGCGGTTGTCGAGTCCGATCCCGCGCGCAACATCCTGCACGTCGGCGCCCACCTTCTCGCACAAGTCCGCCATCTCGTTGATGAAGGTGATCTTGGTCGCGAGAAACGCGTTGGCGGCGTACTTGATCAACTCGGAGCTCCGGCGCCCGGTGAAGAGCAGCGGTGCCTTGTTGAGGAACAGCGGACGATAGACTTCGCTCATCACGCCGCGCTCCCATTCCTCCTCGGCACCGACCACAATGCGATCCGGGCGCTTGAAATCGGCAATGGCAGCGCCCTCGCGCAGAAACTCCGGGTTCGAAACGACGGCAAACCTTGCGTTCGGCGCACGCTCACGGATGATCCGCTCTACCTCGTCGCCCGTGCCGACGGGAACAGTCGACTTGGTCACGATCACTGCCTGCCCGGTCAACCCATCGGCAATTTCCTGAGCAACGGCATAAACATAGGATAGATCGGCATGGCCGTCACCGCGCCGCGAAGGCGTGCCCACCGCGATAAAAATGGCTTGGGCACCACTGATCGCTGCAGTCAGGTCTGTCGAGAACGAAAGCCTTCCAGCCTTCACATTGCCGTTGACCAACTCGGATAGTCCGGGTTCGTAGATCGGCATAACACCGGCGTTCAGCCGCGCGATCTTCCCGGCGTCCTTGTCGATGCAAACCACGTCATGGCCGAAATCGGCGAAGCAGGCGCCCGATACGAGCCCCACATAGCCCGAACCCACCATTGCGATCTTCATGAATGCGTCCTCGAAGCTGTGAGTAGCCCGTTAGCAATCCGGGTATGGCCGATGCAAACGGTATTCCCGGCGCGCCGGTGGAACGCTAACGCTGCCGGTTGATGACAAGCAGCTCCATTCCCGAAACTTGGCGTCCTGCGCTGGAGAGCGTGTTGACAAGCCAGCCTCTGCGGACTCTGGGCGGATTTCTGCGCGCCGAGGAGGCTGCTGGCAAGCTGATCTATCCCCCAGCCGGAACACGCCTTGCTGCGCTTGCGTTGACACCGCTGCCACAGGTCCGTGTCGTGATACTTGGGCAGGATCCATACCATGGCCCTGGCCAGGCACATGGCCTTGCCTTTTCGGTCCGGCCCGGCGTGCCCGTGCCGCCAAGCCTGCTCAACATCTTCAAGGAGCAGCAGGCGGATCTCGGCCTGCCTCGCCCAAACCATGGCCATCTGGAGAACTGGGCAAAGGGAGGAGTCCTTCTCCTCAACACGGTGCTCACCGTCGAAGCCGGGCAGGCCGGTTCGCATCAGGGCAAGGGCTGGGAAGCGTTTAGCGATGCGGCTATCCGCGCTGTCGCCCAGCGTCCGTCACCTTGCGTCTACCTCCTCTGGGGCAGCCACGCCCGCTCGAAGGCGGCGCTGATCCGCGAGACAAGCGGGGGCCCCCACCTCATTCTGGAAGCTCCACACCCCAGCCCACTCTCTGCGCATCGAGGCTTCCTTGGCTGCCGCCATTTCAGCAAGGCGAATACTTTTCTTGAAGAGCATGGTTGCGGCGCGATTGACTGGCGTTTGCCGACCTAGAGCAGCATCCGCCTTATACCGAGCCTGCCTGGTCAGAGATTGCCTTAGAGCCAGCCGATCCGCCGGAACCGCCACAGCAGTCCGCCGCAGATCGTGATGATGAGCCCCCAGACCATCGGATAGCCCCAACGCCAGTGAAGTTCGGGCAGGTAGTCGAAGTTCATGCCGTAGATGCCGGCAATGGCAGTTGGCACGGCAAGAATCGCCGCCCAGGCAGCCAGCTGGCGGGTGATCACGCCCTGTCGGTGCTGTTCAAGCAGCCCGGCGGTCTCCACCGCCGCCGCCAGCGTTTCCTTCAAGCTCTCCATCCGCGCCATCGCGCGCCGAACATGATCAAGCACATCGCGAAACCAGATCCGCGCCGAAGGGTCGATCACCGGCAAGTCCGCCTCCGCAAGGCGCTGGGTCAGTTCCTCCATCGGCCCGATGATCCGCTCGAACCGCCTTAATTCGCGGCGCAGCCGGAAGATGCGGCGGATCGTGATGGGATCGGGGAACTGGTCTATAGCCGCTTCCTCGATGCTGTGCGCTACCTCCTCAAACTGATCGGCGATCGGCAGATAGCCGTCAACGATGAAATCGAGCACGGCGTGGAGAACATAGTCCGCGCCTTCCGCGAGGTGTTCGGTATCGGCTTCCAGTGCGCGGCGCAGATCGGCATGCGCGCGTGCGGACCCTATCCGCACCGTCACGATGAACTGCGGTCCGAGGAAAATCGCGGTCTGTCCGTAGATGATCGTGTCCCCGCCCTGATCCATCATTGCGGTGCGTGCGACGACGAACAACTGCTGGCCGTAGATATCGACCTTGGGCAGCTGGCGCGGATTGAGCGCATCCTCGATCGCCAGCGGATGAAGCCCGAATTGGCGCGCAACGCGTTCCACCTCCGCGGGCGTCGGATCGCAGAGCCCGATCCAGTCGAAGCACCCGCGCGGCAACACCGCTTCGGCCAGCGGCACGCCCGTCAGCGCAAGATCGGCGGGATCCGGCTTCCCCTCGGTATAGCGGCGCGCGGCGATGATCGGCATGATTTCCCTTCTGTCGCTCTCGCCGCTGGAGTGCAATCGCCGCGTTTAATCGCCCCGCTAAACAGACTGGCAATCATTCCCCTGACTGCTATCATGCATGTCAATAACTGTGGAGGATAGCATGGGTTTCGAGGACACGCGGCGCGCCGGGCAGCCGGACATCGACGTTGCGATCATCGGCGCCGGCCTTTCCGGCATCGGCATGGCTGCACACATGCAGATGCTCTGCCCTGATCGCAGCTACGCCCTGTTCGAACGCCGCCCGCAGCTTGGCGGCACCTGGGACCTGTTCCGCTACCCCGGTGTCCGCTCGGACAGCGACATGCACACGCTCGGTTTCATCTTCGAGCCGTGGAAGCACGAGAAGTCCATCGCAGACGGACCCGCGATCCTCGAGTACCTCAACCGCATCGTCACCGAACGCGGCATCCGCCAGCACATCCGTTTCGAGACCAAGGTCGTTTCGGCCAACTGGGAAAGCGCGCACGCCTGGTGGGTGATTACCACCGAAGCCGCCGACGGCCAGCGCAGCCGCACCACTGCGCGGTTCCTCTACCTCGGCTCGGGCTACTATGACTACGACACGCCTTATGACCCCGCGATCCCGGGGCGCGAGGACTTTAATGGTACGATCATTCACCCCCAGTTCTGGCCGGAGGACTTCGACTATACCGGCAAGCGCGTTGTCGTGATCGGCTCAGGCGCGACTGCCGTCACCATCGTGCCGGCGATGGCGCAGAAGGCTGCGCACGTCACGATGCTCCAGCGCACGCCGACGTGGTACGCCATCCGCCCCGCGCGCGATGCGATCGCCAACACGCTGCGCAAGTTCCTGCCCGAGAAGCTCGCCTACAAGATCACGCGCTTCAAGAACGTCACGATGCAGAACATCGTGTTCAAGCGCGCCCGCAATGAGCCGCAGAAGGTCAAGGACTTCCTGACCAAGAAGCTCAAGGAGGCGCTCGGCCCGAAGTACGATCCCGCCACGTTTACCCCACCCTACAATCCGTGGGAGCAGCGCCTGTGCCTCGTGCCCGATGGCGACCTGTTCAACGCGATGAAGGCGGGCAAGGCCGAGATCGTGACCGACCACATCGAGCGCATCGACGCGCAGGGCATCCAGCTCAAGTCCGGCAAGCGGCTCGACTGCGATGTGATCGTAACGGCCACGGGCCTCGCGCTTGCCATGGCGGGCAAGATCGCGCTCGGCATGGACGGCCAGCCGGTGCGGATGAACGAGCGCTGGTATTACAAGGGCTGCATGTATTCGAACCTGCCCAACCTCGCGCAGGTGTTCGGATACCTCAACGCCTCGTGGACCCTGCGCGCAGACATCGACGCCGACTTCGTCTGCCGCCTGCTCAACCACATGAAGAAGGTCGGCGCAGACAGCGCGACCCCTGTGCTGGAAGACGAAAGCACGCTGACGCCGGACACCCCGCTCGACCTTTCGTCGGGCTATATCCAGCGCGGGCTGGCGATCCAGCCGAAGAATGCCAAGGACATGCCGTGGCGGCTCAATCAGGACTATGTCTGGGACCGCAAGTACATGAAGGAAAACCCGCTCGACGACGGGATCATGCGCTTCGGCAAGGCAACCGGCGTGGCGGCTGCAAAGGCAGGCGAGGTGGTCGAACCGGCAGAGTAAGCGCCGGGAGGTTGACACAGTTGACACAGTCCAGAGAGAAACCTGCCAACCTTGGCCAGACGCTCTAGTTAACTGATTTTACGATATAATCGGCACGAAAATGTCCAACGCGCTTCAGGAATAACTGACACGCGCGTCTGTTATTCCCTGTGCGGACACGCTGCACCTGCCTCCCGGCCACGCTGGCATCGGGAGGGGTGGGCCGGGTTCAGCCTTGGATGAAAACCACCTTTCAAAGAACAGCCGCGTTCATGCGCCAGGCAGGTCCCTGTAGGAAAGGCGTTTGTGGGCCGGGTGGTCAGCCCTGCTGGCGATCCTGCTCGACAAGCGATTCGAGATTGCGGGTGAAGCGACGGAGCAGGTCCGCCATCAGCCTGGCCTCTTCAGGCGTGAAGCCTCGTAGCAGTTCGAGGTGCTGATTGACGGCGATCTCGAGGATCTGGTCATGCATCGTGCGGCCAGCCTGTGTGAGGTAGAGACCGCGGCTGCGGCCATTGGCGTGAAGCTCTCCGGCCGTGATCAGGTTGCGGCGCGTAAGACGGCTGGCGGAGCGGCTGACCGTCCCCTTGTCAACGCCGATCGTCTTCGATGCCTGTGCGGCGGTGATCCCGGGCAGACGCGCCAGCAGGAGCAGCATGCGCCAGTCCACGGTGCCGAGGCCAAGGCGCTCACCAAAGTAATCCGAAGCCGCTTCGGTGAACCGGTTTGCGGCGAAGGACAGCAACATCGCCGGCGTGCGCGAGATGCTCAGCGTCTGGAAGGTTTCTCCCGTGCGCCAGTCTTCCACCTCGACAAGAAACATCCCGCGATCGAGCGGGGCCGGCTTGGGATCACTCATCCCCGATCGCTAGCCGGTTTCCGGAGATGCGCCAAGCAGCCTCCCGGACAATCAATGTTGCGTGTGCAACATCAATCGTCTACGCAAGGCCCGGCTGATCGAGCAGCAGGAGAGAGGGATCATGGCCACGCAGGCGCTGAAATCACCGCAGCAGATGTCAGCGCCGAGGCCGAAGGTCTTGCTGCTGTGGCTTCCGTTCTGCGCGATGCTGGCGTTCTACAGCCTGCTGGTCTGGGACGCGGGATATCGGCAGCTGCCGATCAATGCCGATCCGGCAGAAGCACACCTGCTGGACAAGGTCGAAGCGGCAGGCAATCGGGGTGCACCGTACCGGGAGGTCGCGGGGGACGCGATGCGAGCCTACCCGCTGTGGAACAATCTGACAGCGATGGCGACGGGCACACGGTTCGGCTTCGGCAGCAACGGCAACACCGATCCGGTCCGCTACTACAGCACCATGACACCGGTGCAGAAATCGGTGCTGAGCCTGCACATGGTGCTGGGCGGCCTCTTGCTCATTCTGGGCATATTCCAGTTCACGCCGGGCTTTCGGAAAAAACACCGCAAGGCCCATCGCGCGATTGGCGGGGTCTATATCCTGAGCTGTTACACGATGGCCTTCGCGGCGATGTACCACTTGGTCCACACCGGCATCGCCAATACCTATCAGGGCTTTGCCTTCCACATCCAGCTATGGTTCCTCGCGGCAAGCACTGTGCTTGCCCAGACGCTGGCAATCATCTTCCTGAAAAGACGCAACATTGCGCTGCATCTGGGCTTCCAGATCTATACCTTCATGGCCTTCCTCAATGCCCCGATCCAGCGACTGGACTGGGTGGTGTTCGGCGCGATCTATCCGCACCTGACACAGGGCGAGGTCAACAATCTCGTCAATATCCTGACCTTCTGGCAGTGCCTGCTGATTGGCTATGCCGTGTTTGCCTGGAACCGCGCATCGTGCCCGGTACGCCGTGAACCGGTAGTACTTCAGCCACAGCCGATCGCGTTCAAAGTCCTTGTCGGTCTGGCAGCCGGGGCAGCGACGGCAACATCTCTGGCGATGTACATGAGCCAGCCTGGTCTGGGCGGCTGGAGCGCGGCAAGGGCCATCGCCCCTGCGAGCACGCTGGCTGCCGATGCCATGCTGTATGCGGGCAGGCCGCTGCAAACGGCCGCATTCGGCCTGATCCTATGCGCCGCGATCCTTTCCGGCGTGTGGCTGATGATCCGCAACGAGCACTCGCGCCGGGCGCGGCAGCTCTTCTACGCCAGCGCGATTGCGGCAGGTCTTCAGCAGCTTGTCTGGGGCTGGCAACTGGGGGAGCCGAGCATGGCGGTGACCGCCGGCGGCGGCTTCTACAGCGTCTCGGGTCTGTCGCTGGCCGGCTTTGCCTTGCTCGCCCTCCACTTCCAGCTGCGCGGCAACGAGCGCTTGTGGCGCGAGGCCATGGTGTTTGCCGTCAACTTCGCCTTTGCGCCGGTCTTGCTGCTCTGGGGCCATGTGCTGTGGCAGGCGCTCGATGTCATCCCCGCATACTATGTCGCGCGCGGCCACGGCTATGTGCTGGCAGCGGGTGCCGCAATCCTGACGCCGACCTTCACAGGCTTTGTCCGGATGATGTCCAGCCGGGAAACCCGCGCACGCCTGATCTCGTAAGGCGCGGTCCGGACGGTATGGTCCGGCCAAGTCTTCACCCTGCGCGAAAGGCCCATTGCACCCGTTCCGGTTTGCGCTATCGCTGCGGGCATGACCGACACCTCCCGCATCTGGACCGCCGCGCTGATCGTCGTGGGCGATGAGATCCTTTCCGGCCGCACGCACGACAAGAACATCGCGCAAGTGGCGACGTGGCTGGGGGTGCAGGGCATCCGCCTCAGGGAAGTGCGCATCGTGCCGGACGACATGGCGGCGATCATCGAGGCGGTGAACGCGCTCAGGGCGCGCAACGATTACCTGTTCACCACGGGCGGGATCGGGCCCACGCATGATGACATCACGGTCGATGCGGTGGCCGAGGCGCTGGGCGTCCCGGTGGTGATTCATCCCGAAGCCGAAGCTATGCTGACGCGCTATTACGCAACCCGCGGGGGGATCAATCCGGCGCGGCTGCGCATGGCGCGGGTGCCCGAAGGCGCAGACCTCATTCCCAACCGGCTTTCGGGCGCGCCGGGAATTCAGGTCGGCAACGTGTTCCTGATGGCGGGCGTGCCCGGAATCACCGCGCAGATGCTCGACGGGCTGACGGGGACGCTGGAAGGCGGCGCACCGCTGCTTTCGACCACGGTTGGCTGCTGGGTGGCCGAAAGCGAAGTGGCGGACCTTCTGCGCGAGACCGAGAAGAACCATGACGGATGCCAGATCGGCAGCTATCCGTTCTTCCGCGAAGGGCGGGTGGGCGCGAACTTCGTGATCCGCTCGACCAATCAGGCGGTGCTCGATGCGGTCGTGCAAGTGCTGGTCGATGGACTGACCGCGCTGGGCCGCGAGGCTGTGCCGGGGGGGATTTGATCTTCCTGCCCCGGAAGCCGTCACCAAAACCGTTCGTGTCGAGCGAAGTCGAGACACCATACGCACCGCATGGTGTCTCGACTTCGGGTCTTCGACCCGAAGTTTATCCCGAGCTTGACGAGGGGCTCGACACGAACGGGACGTTGTGGGTGTTGATCGGGTTGGGACTGGCACTTTCGGCCTGTGCGCCGACGCTCTCCAGCTTTAAACGCACGCTGGCCGCGAATGACAGCGCCACGGCCGCCTTGCAGCAATGGTGCGCAACGCGGGGGATTGCCGCTCCTGCGCAGATCATGGCGGAAAGCAACCGCAAGGAGCGCGAGGAAGCCTCCCCCGCCATCCGCGCGGCGCTAGGTGTGGGGGCAGAGGAGCCGCTGGCCTTTCGCCATGTGCGGCTCCGCTGCGGCGATACTGTGCTGTCCGATGCGAAGAACTGGTACGTCCCGGCGCGGCTGACACCGGCGATGAACACCGCGCTGGAGACGACGCGCACGCCCTTCGGCACGGTGGTGCGCCCCTTGGGATTTCACCGCGAGCGGCTTGAAAGCCTGCGGGGCCGCGCGGCGGAGTGTCCGGCGGGGACAGTGCTTTCGCACAAGGCCGTGCTGCGGCTGTCCGATGGGCGCGGGATCAGCTTTGTGGCGGAATGCTATACGCGAGGCAATCTGGCGAAGGGGTCTCACTGATGCGCGTGCTTTTGACCGGCTCTTCGGGATGGCTGGGCAGGTTTCTTGCCCCCGCACTTCGGGCGGCAGGGCATACGGTGACCGGGCTCGATCTGGCGCCGGGGCCGGAGACGCATGTGCTGGGGAGCGTGGCGGATCGGCAGGTGGTGGATCGCGCGATCGGGCTGGGCATCGATGCGGTGATCCACACGGCGGCGCTCCACAAGCCCGATATCGCGCGCTATCCGGCGCAGGCCTTTGTCGATGTGAATGTGACGGGCACGCTCAACCTGCTCGAGGCGGCGAAGGCGGCGGGGCATGACCGCTTCGTGATGACCTCGACAACTTCGCTGATGATCAGCGAGGCGATCCGCCGAGAGGATGCGGCGGAAGCGGTTTGGCTCGACGAGCAGACCGGGCCGCTGGCGCCGCGCAACATCTATGGCGTGACCAAGCTGGCGGCGGAGGGGCTGTGTCGGCTCTATGCCAGCGAGCGTGGCCTGCCTTGCGTGGTGCTGCGGACTTCGCGGTTCTTTCCGGAGGATGATGATACGCACCGGAAGCCCTCCGGCGAGAACCTCAAGGCGATCGAGCTGCTGCATCGGCGGCTGACGGTCGAGGATGCGGCGGGGGCGCATGTCCTTGCGCTGGCGAAGGCGCCCGAGCTGGGTTTCGGGCTGTACATCGCAAGTGCGCCGACGCCGTTTGCGCGCGCGGATGCGGCAGCGCTCAAGGCCGATGCGGCGGGGCTGATCCGGGCACGCTTTCCCGATGCCGAAGCGCTGTTCGCCGCACGCGGCTGGGAACTGCCGAAGAGCCTCGGGCGGGTCTACGATGCAGGATTAGCCGAGCGGGAGCTGGGCTGGCGGGCGCGGACCGACTTTGCAGCGATGCTGGCAGCGCTGCGGGCTGGCGCGCAGCTGCCGTTTGCGCATGATCCGGAATACACATCGCCGCTGGTGAAAGGACGCTAGCCCATACGAAAAAGGCCGGGAAGGTTGCCCTTCCCGGCCTTTTGCTGTGCGTTTGTCGCAGGGCTGATCAGCCGCCGTGGACCTGCGCCACATCGACCTTGAGGCCCGGGCCCATCGACGAGGACAGGCCGACCTTGCGGACGTACTTGCCCTTGGCGCCGGCAGGCTTCGCCTTGACGATCGCATCGACGAAGGCGTCGAAGTTGGCGCGCAGCGCCTCGTTCGAGAAGCTCATCTTGCCGATGCCGCCGTGGATGATGCCGGCCTTTTCGACGCGGAACTCGATCTGGCCGGCCTTCGCCGCCTTGACCGCATCCGCAACGTTGGGCGTGACGGTGCCGAGCTTCGGGTTCGGCATCAGGCCCTTGGGGCCCAGCACCTTGCCGAGGCGTCCGACGATGCCCATCATGTCGGGCGTCGCGATCACGCGGCCATAGTCGAGGTTGCCGTTCTGCATGTCCTCGAGCAGGTCTTCCGCACCGACCTTGTCAGCACCGGCGGCGAGCGCGGCTTCGGCCTTGTCGCCGCGCGCGAACACGGCGACCTTGACGTCCTTGCCGGTGCCCGAAGGCAGCGTGACCATGCCGCGGACCATCTGGTCGGCGTGGCGCGGATCGACGCCGAGGTTCAGCGCGACTTCGATGGTCTCGTCGAACTTGGTGCGCTTGAGGTCCTTCAGGAGCTGGATCGCCTCATCGACACCGTAGAGCTTCTGGTTGTCGCCCAGCTTCTCGGCGAGGGCCTTCTTGTTCTTGGTCGTCTTCATCGGATCAGCCCTCCACCTGCAGGCCCATGGCGCGCGCCGAGCCTTCGATGATCTTGATCGCGGCGTCTTCGTCGTTCGCGTTCAGATCCTTCATCTTCATCGCGGCGACTTCGGCGAGCTGCGCGCGGGTGATCTTGCCCGCCGAGACCTTGCCGGGCTCCTTCGAGCCGGACTTGAGGCCCAGCACCTTCTTGATGAGGAAGGTGGCCGGCGGCGTCTTCGTCACGAAGGTGAACGACTTGTCCGAATAGACCGTGATGATCGTGGGCAGCGGGGTGCCCTTTTCGATCTCCTGGGTGGCGGCGTTGAATTCCTTGCAGAAACCCATGATGTTGACACCGCGCTGACCGAGCGCGGGCCCGATCGGCGGCGAGGGCTTCGCTTCACCAGCTGCAACCTGCAGCTTGATGTAACCATCAATTTTCTTGGCCACGATGGGCCTCCTTTCGTCCTGTTGGAGCCGAAGCTACCGCAGAGTGAGCGGTCAGACAGATGCTTTGGGCATCCTCCCGCACGGAATCAGGCGAGGACGAGCCTCGCCGGAAGTCGGCGCGCATAGCGGGGACGAGGCGGCTTGGCAATGGGGAGCAGCAGCCAACGGGCTGCGACACCCAGATCGGTGCGACCAGTCGTTGCGCTTTGGCAGTGTTCGGTTATCCCTTGGCCATCCAACCCACCATCCGGGGCCTCACTTGCACAAGAAGCTATTCGGCGCAGCCGTGATTTCGACGCTCGCCAGCACTGCGGCGCACGCAGGAGACAAAGTCCTCGTCGCGCCGGCACCCGCGTGGGTCAATCAGGCACCGCCCGTGCTCAAGGCGGACAGCGCCGTACGCTTCGACGAGCAAGTGCAGGTCGATGGCGACACCACCACCGTCTATATCGACACGATGCGGCAGGCCTCGAGCCCGGAAGCGCTGCAGCAGATGGGGACGCTCACGCTCG
Organism: Novosphingobium sp. AAP93; assembly: GCF_001296055.1. Classification (NCBI taxonomy): domain Bacteria; kingdom Pseudomonadati; phylum Pseudomonadota; class Alphaproteobacteria; order Sphingomonadales; family Sphingomonadaceae; genus Novosphingobium; species Novosphingobium sp. AAP93. The sequence continues at coordinate 5,373 of NZ_LJHZ01000078.1, read as the reverse complement.
GCTGGCAGCCGGACCACGGCGACCTCACGCTGCACAAGCTGGAGATCATCCGCGGGGATCAGGTGATCGATGCGCTCGGCAAGGGCGAGGGGATCACGGTGATCCGGCGCGAGGCGGGGCTGGAGCGGCTGATGGTCGACGGCCAGTTGACGGCGGTCAAGCACATCGAGGACCTGCGCGTGGGCGATACGCTGCGGATGGTATTCAGCCTTTCGGAGCGCGACACCGCGCTGGCGGGGCATGTGCAGGACGCGCTGGTGCTGCTGCCGGCGCCGCTCAAGGTCGGCTTCGGGCGCGCGCGGCTCGTGTGGAAGACGTCGAACCCGCTGACGGTGAAGTCGCTCGCGCCAGGGCTGACGCCGGTGGCCAAGCCGCTCGATGCGACTTGGACCGAAATCGTGGTGCCACTGCCGATCGCCAAGCTGCCCGATGCGGCCAAGAACGCGCCGAGCCGGTTCACCCCGCTGCCGCTGCTGCAGTTCACCAGCTTTCCGGACTGGGCCTCGGTCGCCAAGGTCATGGCGCCGCTCTATGCGGTGAAGGACGGGATCGCGCCGGGGTCGGACCTTGCCAAGCGGGTCGATGCGATTGCCGCGCGCTCGCCCGATCCGGTGCGCCGCATGGCCGATGCGCTGCGGCTGGTGCAGGACGAAGTGCGCTATGAGCTGATCGCGATGGGCAACGGCAACTATGTGCCGCAGGCCCCGGCAGACACCTGGGCGAAGCGCTATGGCGACTGCAAGGCCAAGACCATGCTGCTGCTCGCGGTGCTCGACCGGCTGGGGATCAAGGCCGAGCCGGTGATGGCCAACAGCAAGCGCGGCGATGCAGTGCCCGACATGGTGCCCGCCGCGCTCGCGTTCGACCATGTCTTTGTCCACGCGCGTGTGGGCGAGGAGGACTTCTGGCTCGACGGGACGATGCTGGGTTCGCGCCTTGCCGATATCCGCGACGTGCCGCGCTATGGCTGGGTGCTGCCGATGGGCGGGACGATCGAAGGCAGCAAGCCCGCGCTCTTCGCGCTGCCGCTGCGCGCGCATGCCCGGCCCGACATCGACGCGGACCTCGCCTACGACATGACCGCGGGGCCGCACCTTGCGACGCCTTATCACCTGACCTTGCGCTACAACGGGACCTATGGCGCGGCCTACAAGGTCGATCCCGGCCCGAACTACGACGAGAAGCTGACCAGCTTTGCCGAGAAGGCGGCGAGCAACTGGGTCGGCGATACCTTCGTCGGCAAGGCGCGCTCGACGTGGGATGCGGAAAACGCGGTGTGGACGCTCGATTTCGACGGGATCGCCTATCCCGACTGGAAGTACCGCGACGGGCATTATGCGCTGGCGGTGCCGCCGGGCCTCAAGGTCACCTACGACGCGCCGCGCGACCGGGCGGCGTGGCGGGCGATCCCGGCGCTGATCCCCGATCCTTGGCACGCGAAGCTGCACACCAGCTGGCGCCTGCCGGACGGAGGCAAGGGCGTTTCGCTGACCGGCAGCGACCCGGGGAGCCTCGATCTGCCCGCCGCAAGCTGGCAGCGGACGGTTGCGCTGGCCGGTGGCGAGCTGACGCAGGATATCGTCTCGCGCGAGAGCGGGGCCGAAATCGCGTCGGACAAGGCGAGCAGCACGGCCAAGGCGATTTCCGACGCGATGGACCGCACCGCGCGGCTCTCGCTCGATGGCTCCTACCCCAAGTGGTGGGATGACGTGGCGCGGCGCAAGGGCAGTCCCGCGCTCGCCAAGGTCCGCGCGATTTTCGACGCGCGCATTGCCGACAAGCCCGACGACGCGACGCGCCTGACCGACCGCGCGTGGTTCGAACGCACCCTGTTCAACTGGGCAGCGGCAGAAGCCGACTACACCCGCGCGATTGCGGTGGACGCTTCGGCGGACCGCTACCTCAAGCGCTCGGCGCTGCGCAGCAAGCTGGGCAACCGCGCGGGTTCGCTGGCGGACGCGCAGGCGGCCTACGACCTTCAGCAGGGCAATGCGGACGCGCGCAGCACGCTGGCGTACGAGCTGATCGAGGCGGGCAAGGTGGACGAGGGGCTGGACCTGGTGCCGACCGACCTCGACATCACGACCGACGACGGGCTTTCGAACTTCCTCGAGAAGGTCGACCGGCTGGAGCAGGCCGACAAGCATGACGAGGCGCTGGGCATGCTCGACGAAGCGCTGGAGAAGCGCGGCTCCTCCGCCAAGCTGCGCAACGCGCGGTGCTGGTACCTCGCCCTGCGCAACACTGCGCTCGATACCGCGCTGACGGATTGCAACAAGGCGATCGAGCTGGAAGCGGACCCGGCGATGTACATGGACAGCCGCGCGCTGGTCCACTTCCGCGCCGGACGCCTCAAGGAAGCCATGGCCGATTACGAAGCGGCGCTGGCGGCGGAACCCGAACAGACCGCCTCGCTCTACATGGCCTCGATCGTGGCGGACCGCATGGGCGACAAGGCCAAGGCGGCGGCGCTGCTGGAGGCGGCGAAGACGGTGTTCCCGGATGTGGGGCACTTTTACGCGCACTATGGGATCAAGCCGTGAGAGGTGCGCGCCAGCCGATGGGTGGCCGACGGGGTGCGGTGATTGGGGATTTAGTAAAGTGTCACCGCAATCCCCCTACCGTAATCCCCGTAATCCCAATTCCCATGTATTCAAGTAAGGGATTTTATAACGTAACCATAACAAGCCTCAGATTTTATTAAAAATTTACGCTTTATTTTTCTTAGCAGTCTTGAAATTATTACCTTGAGATTAGCCAATGAAATTGGCTCGACGTCGCGACTTGCAATAATTTGAAGTCTTTCGTAGCTTATTATTTTTTTATTGTTATGAATAATTTCTTTTATAACGCGATACTCTGCATCGGTTAAAATGGCGTCTTCAATCAATATTTCTGCGATAATTTCATCGTATTTTTCATGCTGGCTTCTTGTCTCTTGAGTCAGCTTGGTACGGCGATGAATAGCAATTAAGCGGCAGATCGCCTCTGGCTTGCTTGTCCGGGCAAATTCAAAGACATCGTCAAAGCCGCTGCGCAAGGCTCTAGCACGGCGCTTTGGATCGGATCGATTCTCGAGAAGAATTTTTGGCCTATTTTTAAACAAGTAATAGTTTTCTTTCAGAAAACGACACGCGCGCGATGTATCGTCTGCTCCAATAATTAGTATGTCAAAGTGTCCACTGGAGCTAGATACTGAATATGTTTCGAAGTAATTCAAGCACTGGCTCTCAGCATATGGAAACACATCTGAAATCCACTTATCCCTTTCAATTGTTGATGCATCTTTGGTTGAAAGGTACCTTATTTTAATTAAATTTATATCAGATTCATAATCTTTCAAGAATTTATAATAAACATCTATTCCTAACTTTGTTACGATATCAAGTGAATAATTTACAATTAGATCGTTCTGTGCCGAATTTACTTGCGTAAACATTCCATCATTATTAGATTCAGTCTTAAAAAGTGCTCGCTCTTCTTTGAAATCTGCAGCGCTTTCCATTGACCCAGCAACAGAAGCGACAGCTTTGTCGTATTGCGTCGAATCCACGATGTACTTCCCGAATTTTGCGTAACCAAGCTTGCTCAAAAGACTCTAAGCAAGGGGTAACAGATCGTAATAAAATTTGATCAAGCCACTTAAGTTAATCCCGCCCAAGGCGATAGGCGTTTTTACTTATTTTCAATATTGCAACTTTTTGACTGTCGCCCTAATTCACAGGGATTACGGTGACGGATTACGGTGACACTTTACTAAATACCCAAATTTGCAAACTTCCAAACCTCTCCAAGAGGGAGCACGTGATGGGACAGCAGAATCCTTCGGCAAAGACCCGGCTTGCGCTGATCATGGCAACCGCCTTGCTGGCGCTTTCGCAAGCGGTGAACGCGGCTCCCCCGCCGCCGGGCCGCTGGGCCGCGGACACGGATCCGACAGCCAGGCGCCTGATCGAACAGGAGCGCCGCTGGGCTACTGACGGGTGCACGCCCAGCACCGTGGTGCGGGATTTTATCGCGCCGGATTTCGTGGGGACCAGCCCGGCAGGTGGGCTCTATGGCCGCGCGGCGTTGCTCCAGCGCGAAAATGGCAAGAGCAGGGCACGTGATTGCAAACTGCTGGCCGCGAAAGTGCGATTTTACGGCCCTGATCTGGCAGTGATCTATGGCAACGAAAGCGCAGTGGTGGCTCAGCCGGATGGCACCGAGACGACCCACATTCTGATCTGGACCGACACCGTCGTGCGCCGGGCGGGCAAGTGGCAGGTCATCGCGGTGCAGGACATGGTCGCACCGCCGGGGTGGAAACCGGCCGACTGGCACGTGCCGGAGTAACCCGGCACGCCGCCCCTTACTTGACCAGTTCGACTTCCTCGAAGCTCAGTTCCACCGGCGTGGCGCGGCCGAAGATCGAGACGGCGACCTTGACGCGCTGCTTCTCGAAATCGAGTTCTTCCACCGTACCGTTGAACGAGGCGAACGGGCCGGCGTTGACCTTGACCGAATCGCCGATCTCGTAATCGACCAGCACCTGCTTGCGCGGCTCGGCAGCAGCGGCTTCGCGCGCGCCGAAGTAGCGCGCGGCTTCCTTGTCGGAAATCGGCTGCGGCTTGTTGTTGTTGCCGAGGAAGCCGGTGACCTTGGGGGTGTTCTTGACGAGGTGGTAGATATCGTCGTTCATCGAAAGCTTGGCGAGCACGTAGCCCGGCATGAACTTGCGCTCGACCTGGACCTTCTTGCCGCGCTTCACTTCGGTGACGGTTTCGGTCGGCACTTCGACCGCTTCGACCAGCTGCGAGAGGCCGATGCGTTCGGCTTCGGCGAGGATGGCTTCCTTCACCTTGTTCTCGAAACCGGAATAGGCGTGAATGATGTACCAGCGGGCCATGGGTCGTCCTTGAATTTTGTGCGTGTGATCAGGCGAGCGACAGCAGCGAGCGCACGATCAGGCTGAAGATCGAATCGATGCCGAGGAAGAACACCGCGAGGATGAGCATCATGATGCCGACGAAGATCGCGGTCGAGGTCGTCTCGGCGCGGGTCGGCCAGATCACCTTGCGCGCTTCGGCGCGGACCTGGTTGATGAATTCACCGGGGCTCAGCTTTGCCATCACGTATTCCTGCTCTCGCTTGCGCCGGGGGGCGCACTCACGGCTTCCGGCTAGGCCTCATCGCCGCCCCGGACAGGTCCGGGAGGGGCAGGCGAGGTTTCCGATGTCGGAAGAAGCACGGCATTTAAGGCTTCACCCCGCCCTTGGCAAGAGCGGGAGGAGTCGTTTGCGGTACGCGCGGAAGAGCGCGTACCGGGCGGCACCAGCCCGCTCCCCCGCCCGGCCACCCACAGCGTACAATTCCGTTGGGTGGCCGGGCGGG